>JBFMDZ010000017.1 GCA_040753555.1 bacterium | reverse complement strand
ATGATATTGGACATTGGAAATTGGACATTTTTTTGACATTTGAACTTGGGATTTGGGATTTATTATAGAATGGATGAATTTTAAAACAGCCAAACATATAAAATACGATATACTGAATAGTTACTAATTTTTTTAAACTCCTATGAAGATAGCCTACCTTGATTGTTCTAATGGTGTTTCTGGTGATATGCTTATAGGATGCCTTGTTGATTATGGTTTAAATTTTGACCTACTTATTGACTGCCTTAAAAAGATTCCAGAAAGAGATTTTTCAATCATAAAGAAAAGAAAAAAAATTGGTTTTCTAAGTGGAACAAAGATAAGTGTAAAGACAAATAAAAAATTAAGTCCTGATGAGATGCTTTCCCTCATTGAAGATAGCAGCCTGGTAGATGAAATAAAGATAAAGGTAAATAAGGTATTAAATAGAATATTTGAGGCAGAGATGGCTGTGCATCAGGAGAAAAACATTCACCTTCATGAACTAGGCTCTCTTGATACAATTATTGATGTTGTATCTTGCATATCTGGCTTTCATCTTCTTGGCATAGAAAGGCTTTGGACATCCTATATTAACCTTGGAAAACCAGCGCCGGCAACCTTAAACCTTCTTTCTGGATTTGGTATAAAATCAACAAGCTCTGATTATGAGCTTACAACGCCAACGGGTGCGGCAATTGTCTCCACATTGGCAGAAGGTTACGGTTATATGCCAGAAATAAAACTTACAGGGGTTGGCATTGGATTTGGAGATTATAATCTTGCTAACGGTGATTTTTTAAGGATGATTATCGGAGAAACAACAGAAAAAGAGGAAATTACACTCATTGAAACAAACATTGATAATATGAACCCCCAAATCTTTGAATACATCATAGAAAGGCTATTAAATGAAGGTGCTTTGGATGCCTGGCTTACGACAATACAGATGAAGAAAACAAGACCAGCCATTAAGCTTTCCTGCCTTGTTGAAAAAAAAGATGAGGAAAGAATTGTTAATATAATCTTTTCTGAAACACCTTCAATTGGAATAAGGAAAACATTGGTTGAAAGGGTGGTTTTAGAAAGAAAAGAGGAGAAGATAAAGACAGAATTTGGAGAGATTTCTTTTAAAAAAATAAAATTTAATGGTAAAGAAAGGTTTGTTCCTGAATACGAAGACCTAAAAATGAAGGCAAAAAAGCTTAAAATTCCCCTTATTGAGCTTTTGGATAAGATTAAAATGTAACTTCTTAAGAAAATGCTTTGACTATGTTTGTTGAATTAAGTGAGATAACAAAGGTTTATCCTATAGGAGAGGAGAGCTTTAAGGCTTTAAATAATCTCTCTTTATCTATTGAAAAGGGAGATTTTGTGGCTATTATTGGTGCTTCTGGTTCTGGAAAATCTACCCTAATGAATATCATTGGTTGCCTGGATAGCCCAAATTCAGGCTCTTATCTATTAGAGGAAGAAGATATAACAAAGCAAAATAGCAAGAGATTAGCTAGAATAAGAAATGAAAAGATAGGTTTTATCTTTCAGGGCTTTAATCTCCTTGGAAGGGCAACAGCTATAGAAAATGTTCTTTTGCCTTTATGTTATGCTAATGTGCCTCGTTTTAAAAGAAGGGGGATGGCAAATGAAATGCTTTCTAAGGTCGGGCTTTCTACAAAAATAAATAGGCTTCCAACCAAGCTCTCTGGTGGAGAGCAGCAAAGGGTAGCCATTGCCAGGGCATTGGTAAACAACCCTTCCATTATTTGTGCTGATGAACCTACAGGAAACCTTGATACTAGCACAAGCTATGAGATAATGAAGATATTTAAGGAGCTAAACGAGCAGGGGAGAACAATTATCCTTGTTACACATGAGACAGATATTGCCAATTATGCAAACAGAGTAATTACCTTGAGGGATGGAATGATTATAAGGGATGATATAAAGTCTAATGTTTAGAGATTACCTTCTTTTTGCATTAAATAGCTTTAGGCAATATAAGCTTCGTTGCTCCTTAAGTATGTTAGGGGTAGCTATTGGCACATTTTCTATTGTTGCTATCCTTAGCATTGGAGAGGGTGGGAAAAAGCTTATTATTGGTCTAGTAACAGGTTCTGGCACTAATCTTATTGCTGCCCATAATGACCAGATGATGGAGACAAGGCCAGATAAATTTGCCTATCTTTCTGAAAATGATATTGAGAAAATAAAAAGGAAGATTCCTGGGATTGATGATATCGCCCACACCTATTTTTTATCCACTCCCATGAAAGTAAGGGGGGAAAGCAAGCTTATTACAGTGGGTGGGATTCCCGCCAATTGGTTCAAGGTAAGGGGATTAGAGTTGGTAGTCAAAGGAAGGAAATTTACTGAAAAAGAGATAAGAACCTCCCAAAAGGTCTGCCTGATTGGGCAAGAGCTTTTTAAATCCCTCTTTGGAGAAGAAGAAAGCCTGGATAAGGAAATAGAAATAGAGGGGACATATTTTAAAATAATTGGATTATTGGGCTTTAAGGTAAGCCTAGGACCAATGGATCCTAACAATGCAATAATGATTCCTGATACATCAGCAAAGAGGCTTCTGGGAGCTTCTGAGATATATATGATGTTCATTAAGGCAAAAGATGGCGTTTCAACCTCTTTGGTTAAGGATAGGGTATCTGATTATATAAAAAAGCTATTCGGAGGAAGAAAGGTATGGGATGTCCACACCCTGGATGAGATGATTGAAATTTTAGGCTCGGTTACCAAAGTAATCTCCATTGTTATTGGTAGCATTGCCGCTATCTCCCTCCTTGTTGGTGGCATTGGAATAATGAATATGATGCTGGTTGCGGTAAAGGAAAGAACAAGGGAAATTGGCATAAGAAAGGCAATTGGCGCTAATGATTACGATATTCTATGGCAATTCTTGATAGAAGCTGTTATCCTCTGTTTAATAGGAGGCTGTATTGGCGTAGGAAGTGGCATTAGCGTAATTCTTTTAGTTACCAAAATGTTTCATATAGACCTTTCTTTATCAGCCTTCCCTATTATCCTGGGTTTTTTCTTTTCCTGCCTTGTAGGCATATTCTTTGGCGTATATCCTGCTTATGTTGCGGCTCGCCTTAAACCAGTGGATGCATTAAGGTATGAATGATTTTATTGCTTGTGGAATTCCTGCGTTCATAAGAAAAACATTGTCTGAAATAGAAGCTAGAATTTGATTTCCAAAGCCGATGAGGTCAACAAACCTTCTTGCCAATTCATTTTCAGAAACAACGCTACCCCCTACATCGTTTGAGACAATTATGCAGTTAAATTTTGCCTCTTTGATTTGCTGTGCAAACTCTTTTATTTTTATCTCAATGTCAAAATCAGAGAGGTTATCTATAAGGAGATTTGAAACAAACATCCCAAAGCAATCTATGATACAAAGCTCGCAAGAAAGGTTTTTTAAAACACCTGTTAAATCCTTCCCCTCTTCAATAACCTTCCAGCTATCTGGCCTCATCTTTCTATGAATCTCAATCCTTTTTTTCATTTCATCATCATAAAAAATAGAGGTTGCTATGTAGGAAACATTACTATATTTTTCTGCAAGAGAATTAGCAAACTTGCTCTTTCCACTCCTTATTCCACCAAAAATAAAGGTAATCATTTTGGCTTTGTTTCCCAGCGGTTATGTAGCCAGAGCCATTGGTCTGGGTATTTTCTAATATAGCCTTCAAGATATTCTGTTAGGGTTTGGGCAATGTTTTCTATCTTTTCTTTTCTTAAAGGATAAATAGGCTTTTCTATTATCACCTTGTGTTTATTATTTTCTAAAACATCAATGATAAAGAATATTGGTGTATTTGTTCTGATGCTAAGGATAATAGGGCCAGGCGATGTAGAGGCAGGTCTTTTAAAAAATTCACAAAAAATCCCAGATTTTCCTGCATCCTGATCCCATAAAAACTCAACAAGCTTACCCCTCCTTAAAGCACTTATTGTCCCTTTAAGGTCAGATTCCATAATAACCTCCATCCCTAATATCTCTAATTGCCTTTTTATAAGCAAACCAACCATTTTATTTCTCTGTAGCCTGATTATGTTATAAAGGGTAGAGACCTTTTTAGAGAGGACAACTCCCATTACATGCCAGCTTCCAATATGGGCTGTTAGAATTACCCCGCCTTTTTTAATCTCTTCAAGATATTCCAATCCTGAAATCTCGGTTGTGCTTATAATTTCATCCTTTATTTTAGGAAGAATAATAAACTCAATAATCCTCTTTCCAAAGTTTCTATATGTGTTTTTTGCTATTTTTTTAATCCAATTTTTATCTTTATCAGAGAAAGCATTATTAAGGTTATTTATTGCCCTATTTCTAATTTTTGGCAGGCAAAGATATAGAATATTTCCAAGCACGCCTCCTATCCAATAATCTATTTCTTTAGGAAGGAAAGAAAGAATCCCTATTAAAATTTTTAAACCCAAAAACTCTAAACAATGCCTTAATCTTTTCATTTCCTCTTATTCCCCTCTTTTAAAGGGGTGTCTGCGTAGCAGATGAGATGTTTTCCCCTTAATCCCACAAAGGAATTCCTGTCCAGAGATAGGTTTTTTCCCCTCCTTTTGTAGCAAATCAAGAATAATTGAGCCTTTGCCACAACCTATAATTATCCCTTTATCCTCTTTTCCAAGTATTTTTCCTGCATCCCCTTCAATTTCACTTAAACGCGCCTTTAATACCTTTATTTTTTCATTGTAAAGCATTGTCCAAACACCAGGATCCTTTGAAACACCCCTTATAAGATTAAAAATCTTCCTGTTTTCCTCCTTAAAGTCAAGCTCAATAACCTCCTTTATCTTTGAAGCAAATGTTGAAATTCCACTTTGCTTTATTCTTTCTGCTTTTCCCTCTTCAATCAAAGAAATTGCATCAACGAGCATTTCGCCTCCCATATCAGAAAGCCTCCCTGCTAGGCTTTCGTAATCATCATTGGGAAGAATATCTGTCTCTTTTTGAAGGATTATATCCCCTCCATCCATTGTCTCATCCAGCCAAAATATAGTTATTCCTGTCTTTTTCTCTTCATTTATCAAAGCCCAAGCGATAGGAGAAGCTCCCCGATATTTTGGAAGTAAAGATGGATGAAGGTTTATAGCCTTATACCTTGAAATTATCTCCTTTGGTAATATTTTTCCATAGGCAACCACAACAATAAGCTCGGGAGAGATTTGTGAAACAATAGAGAAAATATCGTCTGTTTGAAAAACATTTATCTTTAACTCTTCTGCAATAGACTTTAATGGATTTGAAAGAATCTTTAACCCCCTTCCCTTTGGCTTATCTGGCTTGGTTATTAGGGTAATTTTATGGTTTGTTTTAGAAAGTTTCTTTAAAGGCAAGATTGCAAAATCCGATGTTGCAAAGAAAAGAATGTTCATTTTAAATCAAAACCATTAAAACTTTGTGTCTTTGCTCAGTTTTGCCTAACATAAAACTTGTCATAACCTAAAGTAGATACTTTCATTTTTTAAAGGGATATGGATGTATGTTGAATTAACTTTTCAATTGCATCCAATTTTTCCCTTATTTCTGGATGAATTTCATCTTTCTTCATTGTTGCAGCAAGCAGGAATAGTTCACTTTTAGGTGTAGGGCGATATTTATCTAATATCTGTGGTAAAAATTCTTCACTTGCTTTTATGCGTGATAAAAATGCATGGTCTCCGAAGTAATCTGTTCCTTCTGGCACTTGCTTTGCAAATTCTTTATCAATCTCACTCTCAAATAAAGGGAAGTCTATATATCGCTTAATAGCAGCTGGTATAAGTAGGTAGTTTTCAATTTCATATCGCCCCCACCGTAAGATATGTAGCCCTATTCTAGTAATCTCTTTTTCAGGTTCATCTTTGTTGTCTCCATCTAATATACATACCCCCGATATCTCAGGATATACAGCTTTTAACGCAAATAGATGTTCTTTTGCCTTTCTTATACTTCCACCTCCAAGCTTATGAACAAAAGGATTTTCTAAAAACTTGCAGGCAGGATGTCCTAATATTTTAGCCCACTCACGGAGGAGTTTGTAATCACTTTCATTTTCTACATACAACACACCACCTACTTGACTTGCCCGAAGTAAATCAATATTACTAAGTTTCTTTAGCGCTTCACGAAGCTGGTCTCGTTCTACACGAGAAAAAAGTCGTTTAGGCTTTCCTATAAAAGAGATAATCTGCTCAGGAGGAGTATCATCAAGCAATACTTCAGAGTGGGTGGCAATGATAAGCTGACAACCTTGCTTTTTAGCAATTAGTCTAATCCTATCAAGAATCTCTCGTTGAAGTATGAAATGTAGATGAGCATCTGGTTCGTCAAGTAAAAAGATGCTGGCAGGACGACTGTAAAAAAAGCTTAGAAGGAGCAATACCTGATGCATACCTCCTCCAGCATTAGCGATATTAAGCTTTGGTAGCCTTCTCCTTCCTTTTTGGGGTGGAATACCGGGTAGATATTCACAAGTAATAAATGCTTGGTGCAAACCTGAATAAACAGGTGGTAATAGACGATAACCAAATATATCTTCAATATCTTTAACTAATTTTTCCCAGTTAGCTTGTTTTTCGTTGTAAATTTCCCATAGCAAATTATGCAATATCTCTCCCGGCCTTCCTTTACCAATGAGTGCATTTTGTAACCCCATATCCATCTTTGCCTCCTCAGTTTCAATACCTAAAAAGCAAGGAATCTGGACAATGGTTAGTCTTTCAGCAGGGTTAAAAGATTTGGCTATGTCCTCCCTTTCTCCTAAAGGACCAGCATATACCATTTCAGAGCCTGCATATCTAAATTCCATACCAAATTTCCATTCATCTCCATATAGCTCAATATCTATCAATTTAGGATAGCCTGCTTCTTTGCCTTTAAGACTCGTTTCTTTTTGAAACCACATTAGGTTCATTTCACGCAATGGCAGCGCAGTAAATTCCTGACGGGTGATAGGAACTTTTGTTGGGGTGTAATTTTTCTTATCCCCTCTTATCCGAGCCCATTTTTGAAAGCCTAAATTCCAGACAGCGATTGCTTGAAGTAATGTGCTTTTACCTGAATTATTGGGTCCTGCAAGAACCACAGAGCCCGATAGGTTAAATTCCTCTGTCTCAAATTTCTTAAAATTTCTAATTACTACTTTATCAAGCATTTTATACAATTCTCCTCTTAGCTAACGATGCTCAGTTGATTATACTTTGGAAATCTACATCTTGTCAAAAGATAGAACTTACAACCTAAACTTCTCCTCCTTAGGAAAGATAAATCTTACCCTTGTTTCCTTCATTTTTGCCTCAATGGCAGAAAATATCTTTTCAATATCCCTTTCTGTGTAGCTATAAACCTGCCTGTTTGAGCAATTTCCAAGGACATTGATGGCTTTAAGAATCTTATTCGTCCTTGTTGATGCCAACCTCTTAAACCTTTCTTCTTTTGTTTCTTCTTCCTTCATTATCCTTTAATAAGCCTAATATATTCCTTTAGCCCTTCATACACCATAGCTGAGATAAAGTTTATAAATGGCCCTGAATCTCCTTTTGTATGGGCTATTTCTAGCAGGTTTATATAATCAACCCTTTTAACAGGGGGAATAATAGTGATTGTATACCCTTTTTGTAAAAGACACAGGTTCATTAACAACCTTGCCATCCTTCCATTTCCATCAATAAATGGATGAATTCCCACAAATTCCTTATGGACCAAGCTGGCATATTCTATTGGATGATAGCTTCTCTTAAATTTTTTAATATCCTCAATAAATGCCTTCATTAGATTAGGCACTTTTTCCGGAAGAGGTGGAATATAATTTGAGCCTGTAATGATAACCTTTTCTTTTCTATATCTTCCTGCATTTTCTTTATCAATCCTATAATAAAAAAGCCAGTGTAGGGCTAAAATATCCTTTTGGGTTATATCCCTTTTCTTTACCAGCTCAAACAAAAGATTGTATGCCTCGCTATGCCCAATTGCCTCATAATGGTCTTTTAAGGGCTTGCCACCAATCGTTATGCCATCTTCTAAAACAACCTTTGTTTCTGTTTCAGTCAATGAATTTCCCTCAAGGTTATTACTGGAGTAGGTTAATCCTATCCTGTAGTATTCCCTTAATTGAGCCAATAAATGGCTTGGAAGGGGTCTTAATTTCTGAATTTGTTCCTTCAGTTTTTCTGCTTCTTCTATTCTATTTTCATATATTTTCATTATATTAAAAATTATAACATAAAAACTAGCAATTTGTCAAGAAAAATTTTAATATTTTTAAAAAAATTGAAATATTTTATATTTTTTACCCATTTGAATAATTATACCCTAACTTCCCAAAAATTTAAGTAATAGGCCTTTTATTGTATTATCAGAATAAAAAAATCCTTTCTTGTTCCATAGGGGATTTAATTCCTCTCCCCTTTCAAATTACTCATTTTTATCTAATTTTTTATATAAAGCATTCAAAAATTGTATGTGTTTAGCTTTAATGGAACAAATGAAATCCGAAATTCGAAACAAATTCAAATGACTAAAATTGAAAATTCAAAACAATATGATTTAGAGGAACAAACGCTTATGTTTGTAAAACAGGTGAAAGGGTTTAATACCCAAAACTATAAGTAATATAGAGGATGGAAAACAAGTAATACCTTCCTCTATAATGAGGAAATCGCAGTAAAAATGTTTAGAATTTTGAATTTAGATATTGTTTCGTGCTTCGTGCTTCGGATTTCGTGCTTAACATTTGTCTGTTCTCTGATAGTCTGTCTTTTGTCCTCTGACTTCTGTTGTAATTATCCTGTTTTTCTTTTCCATTCGCTGCCAAATTTTACCCAATCTTCGAGGTCAAATATTACAGCCTTTACGCCCTTTATCTTTCTTATCCTTTTTTCCAAATCAATAAGACGCCTTTTTTCAGCCTCAAGCCTTTCCTCTATAGAGGCAACAATCTTCTCGGAAGAATCCTTTGTTTTTACAAAAACAACACTACCTTTTAGATGAACAACGCTGGCGATGGTATTAAATTTTATCCTTCTTAAATCAACAAATCTCTTAACAAGCTCTTGTCGGACAGATACATTTATATCCCAATCCTCAACCACCTACTTTAAATACAGCAAAGCGAGAAACAGAGAGCTTTTCTTTAAACTTGGCTTGGGTTTCCAAGATAAGGTCTTTTATCTTTATTTTTGGTTCCCTGATATATGGCTGGTCAAGAAGGCAATTTTCTTCAAAGAATTTTGAAAGCCGACCACTTGCTATCTTTTCTAAAACAGCCTCTGGTTTCCCAGAATCTTTAAATTGGTTTTTTATAATATTTTTTTCTTCCTCAATAATATTAGCTGGCACATCGTTTTCACTTATATATAATGGATTTGATGCGGCTATTTGTAAGCAAAGCTCTTTCCCAAGTGTTTTAAATTCCTCTGTCTTTGCTACGAAATCTGTCTCGCAATTAAGCTCAAGGAGAACACCTAGCTTTGTGCTATGATGGATATAAGAAAATATGGCTCCATCCTTTGCGCTTCTTCCTTCAAGCTTTTTACTTCCAGCCTTTCCCTTTTCCCTAAGTATGACAATTGCCTTTTCAATATTACCCCCTGCCTCTTCAAGGGCAGCCTTACAATCCAATATTCCAGCAAATGTTTTTTCCCTTAATTCCTTAATCAGATTCGGATCCAATTTCGCTTACAACCTCCTCTTTTTCTTTTACCTCTTCTGTCTTTATTTCTTTCTCTTCTATATCTTTAACTATATCTTCAACCTTTTCTTCCTGTGGTAACCCTTCTTTTATATTTCTTCCCTCAATTACAGCATTAGCTATGCAGGATGTGATAAACCTTATTGAACGAATAGCATCGTCATTTGCTGGGATTGGGTATGTAACCTTATCTGGGTCTCCATTTGTATCAACAATAGCGATTGTTGGTATTCCCATCTTCCTTGCCTCTTCAACACATATCTTTTCTTTTGCTGAATCAATAATGTATATTGCAGAGGGAAGCTCTTCTAGCCCTTTCATTCCTCCTAAATTACGAACAAGTTTTCCATATTCTTTTAACAGCCTTGCTCTTTCCTTTTTTTGTAGGCCATCAAACTCACCATTCTTCTGTTTTTCTTCAAAATCAATAAGCTTCCACAAGCTTTTTCTAATTGTAGAAAAATTTGTAAGTGTGCCACCAAGCCATCTATTGTTAACATAAAAAGCCTCACATCTTTCTGCCTCTTCTTTTATTACATCCTGTGCCTGCCTTTTTGTGCCAACAAAAATTATATTTCCATTTGTAGAAGAAAGGTTTTTTACAAAATCATAAGCATCATTAAGACACTTAAGTGCTTTTTCAAGGTCAATAATATGAATGTCATTCCTTACTGTATAAATATACCCTGCCATCTTTGGATTCCACTTCTGCCTTTGATGACCGAAATGTATGCCTGCTTCCAACAATTCCTTAATATCTACATTTAACATAAGAACAAAGTTTATATTAAAAAAACCTTCCTGTCAAGAATTCCTTTACAAAAATGCTATCACTATATCAAAATGTAGTTTATGAAAGGCTTGCTTTCTATTCCGGGAATAAAGGCCTGCGGTATCCATTGTGGAATAAAGAAAAGGAGAAAAGACCTCTCTTTAATTTATTCTGAAAGGAAGGCAAATTGGGCTGGTGTTTTCACAAAGAATAAGGTAAAGGGAGCCTCTATCTCTTTTAACAAAAGAAGAAAAAATAATGAAATTCAAGCAATCCTTATAAACTCAGGGAATGCAAATACAGGAACAGGGGCAAAGGGAATGAGGGATGTCCAAAAAATGGCAAAGATTTTAGCAAAAAGCCTCAATATTCCTTATAATTCTGTCCTTATAGGAGGTCAAACAGGAAAAATTGGCGAATTCCTTCCTATGGAAAAAATAGAAGCTGGGATAAAAAGGCTGGTTAAAAGGCTTCCCTTTGGAACCAATGATGATTGCATAGAAGGGATTATGACAACAGACAAAACAAAAAAGGAGGCAGAAGTTGACCTTGGATTTTGCAAGATAGCAGGGATTGCAAAGGGTGCTGGAATGATATATCCAAATATGGCAACAATGCTTTCATTTATAGCAACAGATGCAAGGCTTGACAATAAAACCCTTCAGGAAATTCTTAAACCTTGTGTTGATGAAACATTTAACAGGATAAGCATTGATGGTTGCAGATCAACAAATGATAGTGTAATAATTATGGCAAATGGTATAGCAGGTAGGGTTGATAAAAATAAATTTTCAAAAGGGCTATTTTTTGTCTGTGCAAGCCTGGCAAGACAGATTGTAGAGGATGGAGAGGGTGCAACAAAGCTTATAAGGATTGTGGTAGAGGGTGCAAAAACAAAAAAAGATGTAAGGAATGTTGCTTGTTCTATTGCAAATTCACCCCTTGTAAAAGCCGCAATGTATGGTTGTGACCCAAATGTTGGAAGGATATTACAAGCTGTTGGGGAAGCACAAGCAAGCATAGAACCAAAGAAGATAAGTATCTGGCTTCAGGGGCATTTAGTTGCTTGTTGCGGAGCAACGGCTTTCTTTGATAGAGAAGAGATAAAACAGGAATTAAATGATAAAGAGATTGAGATAAGGGTTTCCCTTGGTAAGGGAAAAGAAGCCATTTCATTTCTTACTTGCGATTTATCCCCTGAATATGTTAAAATAAATGCAGCGTATTCATAAGCTAACAAGAAGGGGGCTTAAATGAAAAATGTAATTAAAATGCTAAATGAATTAAAAGACAAGGAGCTAATAAAGGATTATGCTATTGGTGGAGCAATAGCGACATTAAGGTGGACTGAGCCTTTTTTTACGCGTGATTTAGATGTATTTATTGTTTTTGAACAAAAAGAAAGTGAAGATAAATTAATTATTCTCTCACCAATTTATGATTATTTCGAGAATAAAGGTTATTTGTGGGAAGGTCAATGGATAGTTATAGATGGAGTCCCTGTTGATTTTATTCCAGTAAATGGGCTTGAAAAAGAGGCAGTGGACAATGCGAAAGAAGCGGAATTTGAGACCATAAAAACAAAAGTAATAACACCTGAATATTTAATTACATTGTTTTTAAATGCAGGCAGAGATAAAGATATGAGAAAGATTCAAATGCTTTTGGAACAAGCGCCAATAGATAGAAATAAACTTAATGATATACTAGATAGATATAGTTTAAAAGAGAAATTATGGAAGACAATAAAATAAAAATTGTTATAGGCAATAAAGTATTTACAAAAGAAGAATTATTTAAAGAAAAGGAAAAGTTGCGAAAGCTACAAGCAAATCTACCTTTTGAAGAGAAGATAAGGTCTCTCATTCTTTTACAAAAACTTGCCGTTAGTTGGGGCCAAAAAAGGGATATATTAATATGGAAGTTGTAAAGATATGGGCTTAATTATTTACATTGCTGTTTTGCTTTTTTCTGTGGTTATCCACGAGGTAAGCCATGGTTTTGTGGCTGATAGATGTGGAGACCATACAGCAAGGCTTTCTGGAAGGCTTACCTTAAATCCAGTTGCACACCTTGACCCAATTGGTTCTATATTAGTCCCCCTATTTGCTTTTATAACACATATCCCTGTTCCAGCATGGGCAAAGCCTGTTCCTGTAAATCCTTACAACCTTAATAATCCAAAAATTGATATGGTTAAGGTTGCTTTGGCAGGTCCTTTTTCAAATATAGGGCTTGCCATTATTTCATCTATTATTTTAAGGTTTCCATTTATTCCAGCTTTTTCATACCTTGAACACATCCTTTTTTGCTTTGTAATAGCAAATTTTCTTTTGGCATTTTTCAATCTTATTCCCATACCACCTCTTGATGGCTCAAGGATTATAGCTTACCTCCTACCATCTTACACCTCCTTCAGGGTAAGTTTCCTTGAGCCTTTTGGCTTTATTTTTCTTATATTATTGTTAAGCTTTGGCTTTCTTGATTTTATTGTAAAAATAGCCTTACAGCTTTCATATCTTGGGGTGGGAGAGCGGATTTTTCATTTTCATTTATGACAGACCTAGAAGACCTTTGGGAAAAAGCAAAAAGCGAAACAGAGATATTAAGACAGAGGGTAAGTTATCTTTCAAGTATTGAAAACACAACCCTTGATTACATCTTTTTGGCAGAATCCTCTATAAATTTAGGAGATACCATTGTTCGCAAGGGAAAGATTTTAATCCATAAGCCCTTAATAATTCTTCCAAGGGAGATTCCAATATTTGAGGGATTTGAGTTTGAAGATGATATTGCTCCATTTTTCCTTATGAGGGGTATTCAATTTCCATCTTTTAAGTATAGCAACATAACATCATCCATTGAGGTTTATGAAGGGCAATTAAGCAAGGCAATAGATGATTTTATGGAACGGCTTACAATGAAAGAGGATATTTCTACAGGGCTTATAAAGGGCATTGAAGATATATGGCAATTTTCTCTCCTTATCTATGCTGGAAGTCTTGTTGTAAGATCAGTTCCATCCGATATAAAGAGGGCAATGGATGATTTTAGAAAGAGAATTAACGGTTATGGATTTGGATAGAAAGCATGTATTTATACCCAAATAGAATTGGTGTTGGAATAATTGGTTTAGGGCTTATTGGAGGCTCAATTGGCTTAAGCCTAAAGAAAAACAGGCTAGTTGATAAAATAATAGGTTTTGGAAGAAACAAGGAAAGATTAGAAGAGGCAAAGAAATTAGGTGTAATTGATAAGATAGGAGAAGATTTTGCTGATTTAGCAGAGGTGGATATTGTCTTCCTTGCCACACCGGTTTTAAAAATTATAGAAATAGGAAAAGAGGTTTCTAAATTTATAAAAGAAGCTATTGTCTCTGATGCTGGTTCAACAAAGACATTGATAGTTAAGGAGCTTTCTCCTTTAATTCCAAGGTTTGTTGGAGCTCATCCAATGGCAGGTTCTCATAAATCTGGGATAAAATTTGCATCAGATTCTTTATTTTCCAATGCTTGTGTTGTCCTAACGCCAAATAACAGAACAGAAAAAGAGGCAAAAGGGGTTATATCCTCTCTTTGGAAAGGAATGGGAGCAAAGGTTGTTGAAATGAGCCCAGAGCTTCACGATGAGCTTGTTGCCTTATCATCCCATATTCCCCATATTACATCAAACATCCTTATTGAGCTTATCTCTGGAAGGAAAGAAGCACAAAGCCTTATTTCTTCAGGTTTTAAGGATATGACAAGGCTTTCCCTTTCAGACCCTCATCTTTGGAATGATATATTTTTAACAAACAAAGAAAATATTATAAAAGGGCTTGATAAAATGATAGAGGTCATTACAAAATGGAAAGGATTGATAAACAATAACCAGGGGCTTTTAGAAAACCTGGAGAAAATAAATAAGATTACAAAGGAAGTGTTTAAAGAGAGGTTTTGAAATTGAAACCATTTTTAATTGGATTAGAATACAATTGAAATATATGGCAAATGGAGACAAAATAGAAACTTTCTATCGGCTTTGGACTATTGGAGATAGATAAACTATTCTCCGGTTATATCTACGACGAAGAAGGAAATCTTAATCCTACAAGGTGTATTTTTTCTTATTATCTTTCTCTTTTGGAAAAATTTGCCGGGGATAAATTGGAAGAAATAGAAAAAATAAACCTGCTGTCGGGTATAAGAGGCGTTGGAAAAACTACACTTTTAGCCCAACTTTATTATGCACCAAGATTTATCCCATCTTCCAAAAGGTTAAATTCCGATATTTCGCACCCTTTGGGTTAAATTAGTTTTGGGTATTTTTTCATAAACCCTCTCACCTGTTTTGCAAACATAAGCGTTCGTTCCTCTAAATTATATTGTTTTGAATTTTCAATTTTAGTCATTTGAATTTGTTTTAAGATTTCGGATTTCGAATTTCGGATTTCATTTGTTCCATTAAAGCTAAACACATACAAATAATTTGTGTTTCTGTAAAAAATCTTTAAAAAGTGTGACTGGAGCCTCTTGACAAATTGTTTTGGATATGTTATAATAAGGATAAATAAAAATGAATTTTAAATTAGAGGAGACATACAAAATATGGAAAAGGCAATAGAAAGATTTGCTGAAAAAATAATTGACTAAATATAGATTGGAAAGTGCAAAAGAAAAGATTGTATCCGCAAGGTTGCTTTATGAGAATGGTCAATATAGAGACGACTCAATCTCTCGCTCTTATTATGCCATGCTTTCTGCAGCCAGCATTGTTATCTACCAAGAAGGATAGCAGTAAGCATTCAGGGGTTATTTCCTTGTTTAATCAGCATTTTGTAAAAACAGGGATATTGGATAAAAAGATGGGTAAAGTATTGGCTGAATCTAAAGGGATGAGAGAGGAAAGTGATTACAAAGATTTTGTCGTTGTTTCAAAGGATGAGACAGAAAGACAAATTATTGATGCCGAAATTTTATCCAGGGGATAGAGGCGACTATTTTAAAAAAGTGTGACTGGGAGCATTGACAAGTTGTTTTGGATATGTTATAATTAAGTATAAATGAAAAAAATTATTTTAATAATGGCAATGACTACCTTATGTTATGCGGATAATCCATTGATTATCGGAACAAAATCAGTTTCTCCACTTGACAAACAGATAGGTGAAGCTGCAACATTTACCTATACGATTGAATATGAAAACACAGGGGCTGGCACAGCAACAAATGTTATTATTTATGACCAGATACCTGAGGGGATGGAGTATATAGGAGGCAGTGCTGGAACAGAGACCCTTCCTGCAACCATTACATATTCAAATAAACATCCCTATGATTGGAAGACTACAGAAACAAACCCTGTAATTTATATTATGTGGGAGATTATTGGAAATATAGAACAAAACAAGGCCGGCAAAGTAAGATTTGCCGTAGAAAGGAGGGAATAAATGGATATTGTTGAGGGATTAAGAAAGGCTATCCAAGAACTCCTTGTTCCTGAATTAAAGGCTTTGCAAGTAGAGGTTAAGGAATTAGGGGTTAGGCTTGACCAGATGGAGAAGCAGATGGATAGGCGATTTGAGCAGATGGATAGGCGATTTGCCGAAATGCAGGAACAAATGGATAAGCGCTTTGAGCAGATGGATAGGCGATTTGCCGAAATGCAGGAGCAAATGGACAGGCGCTTTGAGCAGATGGATAGGCGATTTGCCGAAATGCAGGAGCAAATGGACAGGCGCTTTGATCTTATCTTTAAAGAATTTCACTCTATAACAGAACAATTGGGAAAGATTGAAACAAAGCTTGATTTTTCAGAACGTATGGTTAGGCTTGAAGGGCTTTATGAAGAGATGAGAAGGGAAATAGATAGGCTTTTTGAAAGAAAGCCTGTTGCTATTGGTTAAAATGGAGGTGATGCCTATGAAGGAACATTAAAATTTCGGGGCTTAGCGGGCATAGGGAAGACCAAGCTAAGCCATAACCGAGCAACTTTCCCAAAAAAATTTATAGGAGGTAAAAAATGGGAGAAGTAAGAGAAAGGGTTAAACTGGAAAACTTTGTTGACAGGTATCTTTTTGAGGAAGGAAAGATAAATAAGGATGCTATTAGAAACTTAGAGATTCAGGCATTGGTAGATACAGGCTCAACAAGGCTTGTTTTACCAGAGGATATTGTTGAAAGGCTGGGATTAAGAAAGATAGGAAGGGTGGTTGTCTCATACGCTGATGAGAGAAAAGAAGAAAGGGATGTCTGTGGCGCTGTAATGATTACCATTGCTGAAAGAAGCACTGATTCAAGTTGTGTTGTTGGACCACCTTTAAGCGAACCACTTATTGGTCAGGTAATCCTTGAGGAACTGGATTTAATTGTTGATTGTAATGAGCAAAGGCTAAAACCAAGACCTGAATCACCCTATCTTCCATTGCTTAAAATGAAAAAGGTTTTTGAAATATGGGGTTACAGGCTGAGGTGATAAAAAAGGATACTTCAACAATTAGCCTTGAGATAAAGAAGGAGGATTTTGAGTCATTTTGTAATGCGATTGGATTCTTTAAAAAGGAATTTATTGAGCTTTTAGAAAGTTCAGAAAGAGACCATCAGCAAAAGAGGATTAAAGAAAGGAAGTCTTTAATGGAGATATTGAGTGATTAGGGTTTTTACTACAGAAACATTTGACAGATAAAGAATATGGAAAGGTTGATAAAAAAATTTGTTAAAGAAATAAAGCATTCTTTGAAAGATAATGTTGTTTTTATAGGATTATTTGGTTCAAGGGCAAGGGGAGACTTTAATAAGGAATCTGATATTGATATCCTTATTGTGGTTAAGGAAAAATCCCTCCTGGTAAGGGATAGAATATTTGACATTATGTTTGAAATAGACCCCTGGTATGAATTGATGTTTTCTCCTAGAATTATGTCCCTTAAGGAATATGAAATAAATAAAGGAATGGGGTCGCCTTTTATTGACTGGGTAGAGAGAGAGGGGATAAGATTATGAATAATGAATTGACTAAATATAGATTGGAAAGTGCTAAAGAAAAGCTTGCATCAGCAAAATTGCTTTATGAGAATGGACAATATAGGGATTCAATCTCGCGCTCTTATTATGCCATGCTTTCTGCTGCAAAGGCATTACTATCTACAAAGAAATTGGATAGCAGTAAGCATTCAGGGGTTATTTCCTTGTTTAATCAGCATTTTGTAAAAACAGGGGCATTAAATAAAGAGGCTGGAAAGAAATTGGCTTCTGCCAAAGAGATACGAGAGGATAGCGACTATGAGGACTTTGTTGTTGTTTCAAAGGAGGAGGCAGAAAGACAAATTATTGATGCCGAAAATTTTATACAGGGGATAGAAATGGCTATTTTAAAAAAGTGTGACTGGGAGCATTGACAAATTGTTTTGGATATGTTATAATTTCTTTATTAAGAAAAAGAAGGCAATTAGATAGCACACGGATGACACGGATAAAGCGGATATTCGCGGATAAAAAATCAGTTAAAATCCGTTAAATCCGCGTTATCTGCGTGCGATTTTTAAGGGTTATTGAAGAATATATAAATCTTAAAAAGTGTGACTAAGTAATTGACAAAATGGGAAAGATTGTGGTAAAAATGAGGATAAGGAACCTCTTTGATGAGGTAAGGGCAAAGAGTGGGATAATCAAAGAAGATGGGATTAGGGAGTTAACCATTGACAATGCCCTAGTTGATACAGGAGCAACCATGCTCTCTCTACCCACAAACCTTATTGAAAAACTGGGGCTTGAAGAGGCTGGGACAAGAGAGGTAAGGACAGCCAATGGCACAGTTACAAGAAGGGTCTTTAGGGAAGTATTGGTTGAAATACAAGGACGAGATGGAGCATTTGATGTCTTAGAACTTCCCATTGATGTAGCCCCATTGATTGGCCAGATTGTTTTAGAACAGCTTGACCTATATCCTGACTTACAGAACCAGAGGCTTACCGGAAGACCCGATGCCCCTGACCATATGGTTGTGGAATGCTATCTTTACCTTAAAGAGAACTTTGATAAAAATGCAAAAAGTGTGATTTAAGTAATTGACAAGTTGTTTTAAATATTTTATAATTTATTTATTAAGAAAAAGAAGGTAATTAGATAGCACACGGATGACACGGATAAAGCGGATATTCGCGGATAAAAAATCAGTTAAAATCCGTTAAATCCGCGTTATCTGCGTGCGATTTTTAAGGGTTTAAGGGTTATTGAAGAATATATAAATCTTAAAAAGTGTGACTGGAGGCATTGACAAGTTGTTTTAAATATTTTATAATTTATTTATTAAGAAAAAGAAGGCAATTAAATAGCACACGGATGACACGGATAAAGCGGATATTCGCGGATAAAAAATCAGTTAAAATCCGTTAAATCCGCGTTATCTGCGTGCCATTAAGGAGATAAAAATTATGACAAAAAGTGTGACTGGAGCCTCTTGACAAATTGTTTTGGATATGTTATAATTTCTTTATTAAGAAAAAGAAGGCAATTAAATAGCACACGGATGACACGGATAAAGCGGATATTCGCAGATAAAAATAATGGTTGAGTTGCTTCATAAAGATGTAAGCGATAAAATTCTGAAAGCATTTTATAATGTCTACAATACTTTGGGCTATGGCTTTTTAGAAAAGGTTTATGAAAGTGCTTTAATGATAGAATTAGTTTCGGCAGGATTATTGTGTGAAAGGCAAAAGCCAATAAAGGTATTTTACAAGGGAAGTGTGGTAGGAGAATATTTTGCCGACATTATTGTAAATAATTGCGTAATTCTTGAACTTAAAGCAGCAGAAACTTTAATGGAAGAGCATGGATTTCAATTACTAAATTATCTGAAAGCAACGGAAATTGAGGTTGGATTATTATTGAATTTTGGGAAAAAAGCACAGTTTAAAAGAAAAATATTTTCTAATGAAGAGAAAATAGCACACGGATGACACGGATAAAGCGGATATTCGCGGATAAAAAATCAGTTAAAATCCGTTAAATCCGCGTTATCTGCGTGCCATTAAGAGGTGATGCCTAATGAAAGAGCATTAAAATGTCGGGGCTTAGCGGGTATAGGGAAGACCAAGTTTAAGTCATAACCGAGCAACTTTCCCAAAAGTAAAGGAGTTTAGTGTTTAGAGCTAGCTCTAAACAAATTTCACTAAACCCTTAAGGAGGTAAAGAAGATGAAGAATCTTTTTAAAGTAGTATTAGGGTTAGGGATTTCAGGATTAGCTTGGGCAGAACCAACCACAAAGGTTTTGCTGACAATGCCAGATGAGAACAAGGTAATTGAGCTAGGGACAACCACAGAAGACCCGAGCTGGCACATTGTGTGGGAGTATGGGGATGGTGGAACAGAGACGCTTCAGAGCCCACAGGAGGCAATTCCCTTAACCAATGGCAATATCCTGATTGCAGATTATGAAAATCAGAGGATCGTTGAGGTAACGCCAGATAAGGCGGTTAAAAACACATTTAACAAAATCAGTGGCTCGCAGTATGGTGATACCTTTACGCCTGTAGATGTGAGAAGGTGTACAAATTGGGTAGATGGTCCTTATAAAGGCTCTCCCACAGTGCTTTTCTGCGATTGGAACAATCAGAGGGTAATTGAGGCTACCTATCCAGATGGCAATGTGGTTTGGGAGTATCAGCCGGGGATGCTTCTTCCCCGCGAGGCAGAGAAAAAGCCAGGGGCTGGCACACCAACCTACCTGATTGTTGACCAATATCAATATCGAGTGATTGAGGTGGAAAGGACTGGTCAAACTAGCGGGGATATCAAATGGTCATATAGTGTATCTGCCCAAGATGCCAACTGGACCCCCTGTGGCAATGTGCTGATTACCCTTTCTGATAAAGTGATTGAGGTTGATCGTTCTAAAGACATTGTTATTGGGACGATAACACCCACTGGGCTTCTTACAGGGTGCAAAGAGGCGATTAGGATGCAGGATGGGAATGTATTGGTTGCAGGCTATTTCTCCCCTTCTACAGCCAGAGTGGTTGAGTATCAAGGCTCTCAAACAAACTGGAACTGTGTTTGGAAATATGACACATCACCTGCTGAGGTAGGTTTCGTAGATGTCGAGCTCAAGGGGATAATCAATGTGGCGAAGATAAGGTATGAAAATATAAACCACGCTAATACCCAAACAACCCTTTGCGGTGTAATCATCCCAATTCTTCAGCCAATCATTGAGAATCCATTTATCGAGGCCTCAAAGACCGCTACCCCAATGGGACCAGTATCCCCGGGTGCTACAATAACCTATACGATTTACTATACAAACAAAGGAGCAGGTACAGCCACCAATGTAACCATTATTGACCAGATACCTGAGGGAACAGAGTATATGCAATATCAGTGTGGGTCCGAGCCATATGTTGACGCCGAATTTTCCCACGACGGGGGTAGGACTTTTAACAGTGATCAAACAGTTACAGCAGATATAACCCATATCAAATGGACAATTGATGAGGTAGCACCAGGTACAGGTGGATGGGTAAAATTCAGCGTTAAGGTTCAGTAAGAAGTAGCTCTAAAGGGTTTAGTGAATAAGGGGAAGGGGGGTTCATCCCCCCTTCCCTAAGGGATAATTTATGAAGGTATTATCAGAAAAAGAGTTTGGAGAGAAAGGGAGGAGTATTTTGAAAAGCAAGGAACCATTGATAATCTTAAGACAAAGAGAGGTTAGGGGTATATTTTTCCCCGCACCCTTGAAAAGTATTCCTCTTGAACTTAAAAAAGAGCTTTTAATTACTTTATCTTCATCGGTTAAGAAAATCCTGGATGCAAAAGGTATAAGGGAGGAAGAAATTCTCGAAGACTTTGAAGAATATAGGAAAACTTGCGGTGGACGCTAATCCTATACTCTCAGCTATTATTGGAGGGAAAGCGTTGAAAATTTTTCTTCAAAGAAAGATTGAATTTTATACGACAGATTTTACAATGACTGAAGTGCAAAGATATATTCCTTATTTTTCCAAAAGGAAAAATATCCCTGAGGTCTTACTCCAGCTTACTTTAATGACTCTGCCTGTAAATGTATTTGATAAAGATGTTTATAGAGATACCCTAAGCAAAGCTAATGAGATAATGGGTAAGAGAGATCCGAATGATGTTCATCTTCTTGCCCTTGCTCTAAAATTTGGAATTCCATTATGGAGTAATGATAAAGATTTTGAAAGAGCAGAAATAGAAATTTTTACTACTGAGGGTTTGTTGAAATTGATGGGATAAATGTAAAGGATGCCAGTTGAGGAAATTGAGCAATGATGAGTCAGAATTCTATTGTCAATGAGATTGTTTCAAAGGCAAATCCCTCAAAGATTGTCCTCTTTGGTTCTTGTATAAGGGAGGATGAAAGGAGGGATAGCGATATTGATATTGCATTGTTTGGAGCATCTTCTGATGATGCCCTCTTATTAAAAGAGGGCTTGAAGGAGAAGGTATGGCTTGATATGCTTAAAGAGAGAAATCTTACAAGCCATATTTACGAAGAAAATGAGGTAGGAGGGAGGATATATCAAAATATTTTAGAGCATTATGTTGGCGAGTTTAAAAACTTAAGAAGATGTTTTAAAAAGAGGCTGGATAAGATACAAGATGAATTTTAAATTAGAGGAGGAAGACTTGCGGGGGTTTTTTAAGATGGGAAAATTAAAATGGCAACTGAATTTTATAAGGTGGCGGAAGAAATAGAATTTTTAAACTTGGAGGATAAACTCTATTTAAAAGAGCTTTTGGAAA
>JBFMDZ010000016.1 GCA_040753555.1 bacterium | reverse complement strand
CTTCCAGCATCATTTAGTTTGTTACCTCCCTAAATGTGGAATTAAGTATTGGGCTAGTGGCTAACCTTTGCCCAAGTTGGACTTTCACCAACAAGAACCAATACGCTTTGCTTGGCACACTCATTTTATCACCTCCTATCTAAAAATTACATTTTGCTTTTTTCATTTTGGATAAATTATAATTATAAAAATAATGAACTACAAAATTTTTCTTACAGAAGGCGAAGATGGATATATTGTTGCCGAATGCCCTGCAATTCCTGGTTGTGTCTCTCAAGGTAGAACAAAAGAAGAGGCATTGAAAAACATAAAAGAGGCAATTGAGCTTTGTCTTGAGTGTTATAAGGAGGACAAAGAGTTTATCCCGCAAGATAGGGTTTGGGTGGAAGAGATTGCCATCGCTGTATGAGCGAGAAATTGCCCCTTGTTTCTGGTAGGGAAGTAGTAAAGGCGCTTCAAAAAATTGGGTATTATATACGAAAACAAAAGGGAAGTCATATTCGGTTATATCACCCGAACCGCTTACCGGTAACCGTCCCAGAGCACCCCGAAGTTGACCGTCGAACATTAAAATCAATCCTTTATACTGTAAATCTTACTCCCGAAAGTTTCAAAAAACTCCTTTAAATTACATTTTCATTTGCTATATTTCCCAATCACCAATGCCGAATTCTTTCCTCCAAAGCCAAATGAGTTGGTAAAGGCTATATTTACATCTGCCCTTCTTCCTATATTTGGCACATAATCTAAGTCGCATTCTGGATCTTGATATTCATAGTTTATGGTTGGTGGAATAAAGCTATTTTTAATTGCCAAAGCACAAATAATTGCCTCAATAGCGCCTGTTGCACCAATTGAATGGCCAAGCATTGATTTTGTTGATGAAACTGGAATTTTATAGGCATATTCACCAAAAACATCCTTTATTACCATTGTCTCTGTTTTGTCATTCAATGGAGTAGATGAGCCATGGGGGTTTATGTAATCTATATTTTCTGGCTTTACATTTGCATTTTCCAAAGCAAGCCTGAAGCACTTTGATGCTGCTTTTCCATCTGGTGCAGGTGCGGTCATATGATAGGCATCATTTGTGCTGGCATAGGATAATATTTCACCATAGATATTGGCACCCCTATTCAATGCATGGTTAAGCTCTTCTAATATAACTATCCCTGCTCCCTCTGCTATAACAAACCCATCCCTCTTTGCATCAAATGGCCTTGATGCCTTCTCTGGCTCATCATTCCTTAATGATAAAGCATTCATTGCATAGAATGAATGAATAACCACAGGCCTGATTGGTGCCTCTGCTCCACCGGCAATAACTATCTCTGCCTCATCATTCCTTATTGCCTCAAATCCATAGCCAATGGCATCGGTTCCTGCCGGGCATCCAGTGGAAACTGTAATAGATGGCCCTTTAACATCTATTGCCAATGAAACCATTGAAGAAAGAGCACCCGAGAAGGTAATAATGGAAAGAAATGGGCTTATCTTCTCTGGTCCTTCTTTAAGAAATCTTGCCACCTGCTCCTCGGCAAAGGCAAGACCTCCTACACCCGCACCAATGATTACAGAGATCTTATCTTTATTTTCCTTTTCTAAAGAAAGCAAGGCATCTTTAATTGCCCCTTTTGTTGCAGCAATTGCAAGCTGTGTTGCCCTATCGCTTCTTTTTACCTCCTTTCTATCCATATATAAGGATGGGTCAAAATCCTTTATCTCACCAGCTATTTTAATAGGCATATTGGATACATCAAATTGGGTTATCCTGCTTATGCCAGATTTGCCACAAGATAATGCAGACCAAAAGGCATCTTTTTCTGTGCCAATTGGCGTAACAATGCCAATTCCTGTAATAACACACCTCTTTGGCTCCTCCTCCTTTATCTTTGGAAAAAGCAAGATTTTTCTTCCACCATGTGCCTTTGCAGAAAAAAGGGCTTTTTCTACCTTTTCAATAAGCCCTTCAGCACCTTCTCCCTTTTCAAACTGGGCTATTCCACAGGATATTGTAAGGGAGAGTTCCAAACCTAGCTTTTTGCAAAAAGAATGTTCATTTATATGCTTTTCTATCCTTTTTCCAAGAACCATAGCCTGATTTTGGTCTGTAGCGAATAATAAAAGAAGAAATTCATCATCCCTTCCCCTTACTAAGACATCCTCTTTTCTTGTAAATTTAAGCAATATCTCCGCTGTTTCCTTAAGTACTGTATCCCTTATCTTTTCACCATGGATGTCTATCATTGATTGAAATTGGTCAAAGCGAAAGAGGATTAAAGACAAGTCCTCCTTTTTCCTTGTTGCCCTGCTCATTTCTTCTGGTAGCCTGTTGATAAGGTATAGTCTATTGTGTAAGCCTGTTATGTTATCTATCCTTATAAGCTCCTCCCTTTTTATAAATTCACCTGCCCTTAAGAATAGCTCATAGTTTTCCTTTATCTCATGAATTAAGGGGGCTATAACAAACCTTGATAGGGAAAAGAGGGAAGAAAGCTCTAATTCTGTTATTGTCTTTAAGGATAAAAGCCCCTGCTCTATTTTTTTCCTTTCAATGCCTATTTCTTTGGCATATTTTAAGAGCAATTCCCTTTTCTCCTTAACAAAGATTGGACCAACCATAATATAGCAAGAGGGTTTTGTTTTAACCGCCAAAGGGAATATGAGGTTTATAAGGCCTAAGGGGCAGGTAAATATGAATGGAGGGGATTCTTCTTTTAAAAAGCATCCCCTCTTGTATGAGGAAAAACACCTTGTTTGTCCATCTATTGTAGAGGTTAGGTATTGGCATAAAGGATTTGCATCCTCCTTTTGTTTCAAACCCTCTCCATCAGAAAATATGATGTGGAGTTTACAGCCAAGGCTTTTTAGGCAAAATTGAGAGACCTCCTCAAAATGACTTAAAAACCTAAAAAGCTCTGATGAATCATTAGCCATTTTCAACCCTCTTTTTTATTGCCTTAAGGGTTTCATCTGCCATTTTTTTGACAAATATCCCTGCTATTAAATCGCCGATTATAAGGATTTTATGCCTAAATTTATGGATAAGAACAATCTCTGTCTTTTTCTCTTTTTCTTCAAATTGCCATTCTATCTCCATATTTGGAATTGGCCCTTTGGTCTGCTTTGCCTTGATAAGATTTTGGGGGAATATCTCAACCTCTGACCTCCAAAATACAGGCTTTCCTTTAATCTCTCCCTTTCTTTCTATAATCATTTTTCCAAGAACCATAGCCTGATTTTGGTCTGTAGCGAATAATAAAAGAAGAAATTCATCATCCCTTCCCCTTACCAAGACATCCTCTTTTCTTGTAAATTTAAGCAATATCTCCGCTGTTTCCTTAAGTACTGTATCCCTTATCTTTTCACCATGGATGTCTATCATTGATTGAAATTGGTCAAAGCGAAAGAGGATTAAAGACAAGTCCTCCTTTTTCCTTGTTGCCCTGCTCATTTCTTCTGGTAGCCTGTTGATAAGGTATAGTCTATTGTGTAAGCCTGTTATGTTATCTATCCTTATAAGCTCCTCCCTTTTTATAAATTCACCTGCCCTTAAGAATAGCTCATAGTTTTCCTTTATCTCATGAATTAAGGGGGCTATAACAAACCTTGATAGGGAAAAGAGGGAAGAAAGCTCTAATTCTGTTATTGTCTTTAAGGATAAAAGCCCCTGCTCTATTTTTTTCCTTTCAATGCCTATTTCTTTGGCATATTTTAAGAGCAATTCCCTTTTCTCCTTAACAAAGATTGGACCAACCATAATATAGCAAGAGGGTTTTGTTTTAACCGCCAAAGGGAATATGAGGTTTATAAGGCCTAAGGGGCAGGTAAATATGAATGGAGGGGATTCTTCTTTTAAAAAGCATCCCCTCTTGTATGAGGAAAAACACCTTGTTTGTCCATCTATTGTAGAGGTTAGGTATTGGCATAAAGGATTTGCATCCTCCTTTTGTTTCAAACCCTCTCCATCAGAAAATATGATGTGGAGTTTACAGCCAAGGCTTTTTAGGCAAAATTGAGAGACCTCCTCAAAATGACTTAAAAACCTAAAAAGCTCTGATGAATCATTAGCCATTTTCAACCCTCTTTTTTATTGCCTTAAGGGTTTCATCTGCCATTTTTTTGACAAATATCCCTGCTATTAAATCGCCGATTATAAGGATTTTATGCCTAAATTTATGGATAAGAACAATCTCTGTCTTTTTCTCTTTTTCTTCAAATTGCCATATAATCTCCATATTTGGAATTGGACCTTTAGTCTGCTTTGCCTTAATAAGATTTTGGGGGAATATCTCAACCTCTGACCTCCAAAATACTTGCTTTCCTTTAATCTCTCCTTTTCTTTCTATAATCATTTTGTTCTCTTTTCTTTCCACTATTTTAACCTCTTTATATGCAGGGATAAAACTAGGCCAAGCCTCAAAGTCAGAGACTAAAGAGAATACCTTATCCCTTGTGCTGTTAACAACAATTCTATTTTCTACCTTCATTAAAATAAACCCTTACCTTCTCTTCAAAAAATGCCTTTATCTCCTTCCATTCAATCCCTTTCGTAATTATTCACCCCCTCTTTGTGAAACGGAGAATTGGAGAAAAAGAGAAAAGGAAAATATCATCTTTGTCTAATTAACCATTTATCCACTTTCTCAATCATTCGTATAATCTGTCCAATGATTTGGTCATAATTTGAGTTAATCTTTGTTGTCATAATAGAATCTATATAACCACGTTCCTTTAAATAAGCCAATTATTGTTTCTTCATCCTTTATATCCAAAAAGAAATCCCCTAAATCTTTAAGTTTTCTAATCACATTATCGCAATTGAAGGGCTTGTTTGTAAATAGGTCTAAGTCAAAGGATATTCTATGGCCTAGCTGAAGGCTTGCTCCTGTTCCTCCCGCTAGGTAAAAGCCCGAGATTACCCTCTTTTTTACTAATATTTCCAGATTTTGCGATTGTTTCTCTGGAAAGACCTCTTTAAACATTTAACCTCCTTCTTTGGAATATTAAGATAGAATGCCCAGAAATTAGCGCTTTTTCTGGAAATCCTCCTTGTTTCTTTAACCACCTTCTTAATCCTTTCTTTTGAAAAATTAGAAAGTAGATAAGAAATTGCGTTTCTATCACCATACTCAAGGAGCCTTTCCATAACAAAAATTGGAAAATCTTTCAATTCCTTAATTTCAACATCCCAGAAATATCTTTTAAGCTCAAAATTCATATTATTGCCACAGCCCGGCACCAACCAGCCGATGCTTTTTCTATCCTTATGGGAAAGCAGGCGATCTTAAAGCCAAAGGGTTTTGGAATCTTATCAAAATTTGCCATCTTTTCTATGTGGCAATATTCCCTTTCTCTTCCGGCAAAGTGTGCGGGCCAAAGAAGATTCTTATCCCTCTTTTCTATATACTCAGAGAACATTACACCCCATCCCCTGTCAAATCCAACCGAATCTGTCCCAATAATTTTTACCCCCTTTTCTATCAAATACAATGTTGCCTCCCTGCTCATCCCAGGATAATCTTTAAGGTATCTTTTATCTGGATGGAGCTTATCAGCCCCGGTCATAATAAGAACAATGTCATATGGCTTGATTTCATAGTTTATTTTATTTAGGCTATCTTCAATGTCTTTGGGCATAATGAGAGAGCCAGGCTCTTTGTGCCTTAAATCTAAGACAACACCATCAGAAAAGCACCATTCTAAAGGAATCTCGTCAATTGTCTTTGATGGCTTTCCCTCTGTATTTGGTCCAAAGTGCCAGGGTGCATCAAGATGCGTTCCTGCGTGGGTGTCCATCTTTACCTCCTCAAAGGCAAGTCCTAATCCCTCTGGCCATTCATTTGCTTTTATCCTATATTTTCCAATAAGCCAAAGAAATAGCCTTTTTAAGACACCCTCTTTTTTATAAAGCAAACCAGCCAGACCAAGAAGGAATGCACCCTTTTTGTGGTCTGTATAACCTATCTTTGGCTGATCATGCTCAGGGCCAATGGGAGAAAGTGGCAAGCTTAAGTCAATAATCATCTGGTTACTAATTTTATTTTACCCTTAATCACTCAAATTTGCAACAAAATTCTTGATTTCTAAAGCTCCTCTAAGAGTGGCATATCAGGGGATGCAGGATTGGGAATAACTTTACCTGTTTTGCAGTCTACAAGAAGGTCAGTATCCTCAAGGACAATCTGACCAAGCAAGGGTTTTGCACCCTCTTTTTCGATGATAACTCTGGATATAGTATCTCGTCCAAGGATCTCAATCCTTAGCCCAAGGGCCACATCTTTCTCTTCTATCCTTCCATCGGCATACCGGACCTTTGTTCTTCCTGAGAACTTAAGACCCAGACGCTTGACTAAATCAATAGGTAGTAAGACCTGAGTAGCGCCGGTGTCAATGATAGCCTCTACCTCAAGGGGCAAAGACCTGCCCTCTTTTATTTGCTCTTCTTCCCACACATTCCACATTCTAACCTTCTCAATCACCTTACCCATAATTACTTACCTCGTTTTAAAATTTTTATGGCAAGCTCAAGGTTTTCTTTCATAGATTATTTTTCCCCTTTTTATTATCATCTCTTTAAAAGCATCTGCCACAGAATTCAAGTCATTTAAAATTTATAGCTACCAGAAATTCCAATCGCTGTCCCCTTTTCTTCGTATTCTATACCTTCAAGTGTCTCCTTGCCAGATGCGTTAGCATAGCAAAAATCAATCCCAAAATCATTTCTTTTATAACTTGCGCCCAATGTTATAAACCTAACATTTACATCTATAATCTTGGTTATGTCAACGCCATCCTTTGGAACAGGAGATGGGTCAGAGTAAAATCCTGTCCTTAATGTCCAATTGTTGTTTAGGTTATACTCAATGCCAACCCTAAATCTATCTGTATTGCTCCAATTAAGGCTTTTATCCCTATCCATAAGAAGCTTGCTTGTTCCTGAGCCTGTATCCAGCTCAAAGTCTACATCCTCTTCCATAGAATTCCATCCTGTCCTTGCCCAATCAGAGGTTATGGTTATCTTTGGGGTTAATCTATAAGCTATTCCTAAACCACAGGTTAAGGGATATGAGAATCTTTGGGTATATTTGCTTTTTTCACTTCCTGTTCCTGGCAATATTGCTGATTGAAAACTCCCTTCTCCCTCTCCTTTAAGCTCCAAGATGCTTCCGCTTCTTAAAACTCCTCCAATGGAAATCTTATCTGATGCCTTCAACAAAAATCCAATTACCCCTTCAAGGCCACATCCATCTCCCTCCATCTTGGATGAAAGGCTGTAGTCAAAAGGTGGAGGAGCACTATAATCCTTCTTTGCTTCAAGTTCAAGTTTGCCATAAAGAAGGTTTAAGCCACAACCAATGGAAAGATTATCGTTTATTTCCTTTGCCAAGGAGAGGTTTCCTACAGAGACAAAAAGCATTGTATGATATTCTGCCTTTGCTGTGCCTGTGCCATCGTTTATTGTATCCTCCCAATCAATGGCATTTCCATTGGGAATATAGAGACCTTCACCCAGTGTCCAACCAGAAAGCTTCTGCCAAAAGCCAAAAGAGGGAAGAAGGGCAGAGGTCTTTATATCTTTTTTATTAAAGCTTGCTTTTTCCCAAGAATAAGCAAACAATTCTGGTAAAGCATTCTTCACTGAATTTCCATCCTTTCCCTTAATGGATGCATACTCAAGATAAGAACCAGCCCCTCTTTCTGAAAGAGAACAAAGCCCAGCCGGGTTCCAATAGATAGCAGACCAATCATCTGCCAAACCAATAAATGCCCCTCCCATTCCAATTGGCCTTGCACCTAACCCTCCAAACTCATACCCTCCCGCAAAACAAAGATTTGCTAGAAGCCCAAACAAAAGACATTTCTTCATCTCTCCTCGCCTCTAATTTTTATTTTACTACTAGCCATTTAAATTTGCAAGCATTTTTTTGCAAGGAAAGCAGAACCAATTATTCCAGAATTAGACCCTAAACTTGCCTTTTTAATAATACAGGGAAACAATGCCCCTTTTTTGACAAATTGCCTTACAATTTCAACAAGCCCTGAGCATCCTTCAATTACACCACCTCCCAAGATTACAGCATCGGGGTTTAAGATATTTATAAGGTTTGTTGTTCCAATGCCAATAAAATTCCCAAGATTTTCTATTAAATCCCCTGCCTTTTTATTTCCAGCCCTTGCTTCCTTTTCAATGAAAGAGGCAGAGCCTTCTTTAAAACCAGCCTCCTTTGCATACCTTTCCAATGCAATCCCAGATGCAATCGCCTCAAAACAACCCTTCCTTCCACATCCACATTTTGCACCATTTATATCAATTACGATGTGTCCAATCTCAGAGCCTTTTATAAGCCTTCCATCTATAATTATTCCACCTCCAATCCCTGTTCCTATAAATATTCCAATCAAAGTCTTTATTCCCTTCCCTGCTCCATAGATATATTCTCCCATTGTTTGGCAATTACAATCATTCTCAATGATGCAGGGAATATTAAAATGTTCTTTTAGGATTTTATAAAGGTTAAGGTTCTTTATTCCTATGTTTGGCGAAGAAAGAATAATTCCATCCTTTATTTGTCCAGCTATAGCTATGCCTATTGCCTTTATCTTTGATATATCAGATCTATTTATAAGGCTTATAATTTGGCTTGCAATCTTCTCTTTTTCTGTTTTTTCCTGATATGCCTTTATTATCCTTGCCTCATCTATCTCTCCTATCCTTGTTTTTGTAGCACCAATATCTATTCCAAGCTGCATATAAGGAAATTATATAAAAACAATAGCTTTCCTTACAAGGAGGGAATTTCAAATTCTTGACAAAAAAGAAGGATAAGAGTTAAAATATTTTTATGCAAGGAAAGGCTATATCAAAATATATTAGAATTTCTTCATCAAAGCTTCGTCAGGTTATTTCCCTTATAAAGGGAAAAAGGGGTGATGAGGCAGAGAATATCTTGCAGATGACGCCAAAGAGGGCATCCTATTTTATCCATAAAGCATTAGGAAGCGCATTTGCAAATTGCAGAATAAGGTCTCCCCTTTTAGAGCTTAAGGATGTCTGGATAAAAGAAGTATGGGCAAATAATGGGCCAATGATGAAGAGGATAAAATATTGTGCAAGGGGAAGGTCAGGCAGGATTCTTAAAAAAACATCCCATCTTACAGTTGTCCTTGAAAAAATATGAACATCGCCATTTTCTTGATGGCAATTGTCGGATGTCTCCTTCTTGTTGAGATTATAAATTTTTCTATTAAATACAAAAGAAAAAAGGAGAGAAAAGACCTTGTTTCCTTAATAATAATGGGGATTTCTTTTATATTTTGGGCAATATCAACAGCTTTAATGATTAAAAAATTATGAGCATAACAATTAGCTTAAGGATTTCAGAGGGGATTGTATTAGGATGCGATAGCCTTGCTACTGTAAAGGCTATTCCTATCCCCCAGGAGGAATTTGTTCAATGCCCAGAATGCCTTGGAAAAATATCCTGCTCAAGGCTAATTCCTCCTCCTCCAACCACATTTGCGGTTTCAAAAACCATAAATAAGCTATTCTGCCTTAATGAAAAAATTGGCGTCCTCTCATTTGGTGTAAGCTTTATTACAAAAAGGAGTATTCAAAGCCATATTTTTGATTTTGAAAAGACCCTTACAGGCGAGGAAGAAATAAAAGAAATAGCAGAAAAGCTTGAGGTCTATTTTAGAAGGGAGCTTACCTGTGAAATTGTTGACCTTTCCCAAATACCAGAGGATGAATACCCTTTGGGTTTTCAAATTGCAGGATATGATGAAGATGACCTTGCAACTCCGAAGACATATACCTTAAAGATTGGACAAAAATCTGTTATTGAACCTGTCTTTGAGGGTGGATATGGCTGCACATTTGGAGGAGACGGAAGGATAATACAGAGGCTATGGGAGGATAACCCAGAAAATCCCATACCCCTTCCAAATTACCAATTTTTCTCCCTTCAGGATGGCATTGACTATGTGGAATTTCTTGTCAGAACAACAATAGAAGCCCAAAAATTTCTTCCAATGCCCCAAACCTGTGGTGGAGAAATAGAAATTGCCACCATAACCCCAGACGAAGGCTTTGATTGGATAAAGAGCAAAGAGCTTGATGTTTATAGTGTTTGAAGGAGGGGAAGGGGCAGGAAAATCATCCCAGGTAAGCATGCTAAAAGATGCTTTAAAAATTCCCTCTATTGCTACAAAAGAACCTTATGTAGAATGGATAAAGGAAATGGTCTTTGATGGAAAAACACCAAAAATGGCAGCCCTTCATCTGTTTCTTGCAGATAGAATAATTCATATAAACGAAGTCATTAAGCCTGCTTTAGCTGAAGGGAAAATTGTTATTTGCGATAGATACTTCCTTTCAACAATTGCATACGAAGGATATGGTTATGGAATAGACATTGAGCTTGTTAAAAAATTGAATGATGGATGTATTATCCCGGATATTGTTTTTCTTCTTGATATAGAGCCAGAAAAAGGATTAAAAAGGGTTAGGAGGGATAATAGGTTTGAAAAAGAGGATATATCATTCCATAAAAAGGTAAGGGAGGGTTATCTTTTGGAAGCAAAGAATGACAAAAAAATAAAGGTTCTTGATGGAAGAAAAAGCAAAGAAGAAATACATAGGATTGTAATGGAAGAATTAGAATTTAAAAAATGAGCCCGACCATTCTGAAAGAAGAAGGCTATCGATTCTTTTTCTTCTCTAGAGAGGAAAGCAGGATGCATATTCATGTCATATGTGCTGATGGAGAAGTAAAGTTTTGGTTAGAGCCTAAGATAGAATTAGCAAAAAATTATAATTTATCACATATGCAGTTAAGGGAAATAGAAAATATTATTAAGGTGCATTATGATGACTTTAAAAACGCTTGGAAAGGATACCAGAAAAGCTGAAGTTACACATATCTCTGCTTATGGAATATGGCTTTTAGCTACAGATAAAGAATTATTTATGGCATACGAAGATTTTCCCTGGTTTAAAGATGTGCCTGTTAGCAAAATCTTCAATGTAGAAGAATCACAGCCAGGGCATTTTTATTGGCCTGATTTAGATGTTGATCTTACAGTTGAAATTATAGAGTATCCGCAAAAATTTCCATTAATAATGAAATGACATTAACTCAGAAAATAATTTCAAAAAAAGCAGGAAAGCCTGTAAAGGAGGGAGAGATTATTATTGTAGATGTTGATGCTTGCTTCCTTCAGGATGGAACAGGGCCACTTGCAATAAAAAGATTAAAGGAGCTTGAAATAGAGAAAATATCCCCTCCAAAGAGGTCCATTATCTTTATTGACCATTCATCTCCCTCTCCCAATTTATCCCTTTCAAACGACCATAAGCTATTAAGGGATTTTGCAAAAGAGAATAATATTGTGTTATCTGATATTGGAGAAGGTGTGTGTCATCAGATAATGGCAGAGGATTTTGTAAAACCAGCTGATATTGTTATTGGCTCTGATTCCCATACCTGCACCCTGGGGGCATTAGATGCTTTTGCAACAGGGATGGGCTCTTCTGACCTTGCTGTTATTCTTGGGCTAGGAAAGACATACCTTAAGGTTTGTGAAACAATATTGGTTGAAATTGAAGGAAAATTTCCAAAGGGTGTTTATGCAAAGGATTTAATTCTTTACCTTATAGGAAAAATAGGGGCAGATGGTGCATCATACAAAGCCCTTGAGTTTAGAGGATGTGAATTGGATATGGAAGAAAGGCTTACCATATCAAATATGGCAATTGAATGTGGGGCAAAGGCTGGATTATTTCCATCTGATGAGAAGACAAGGGAATTTTTGAAAAAGCAGGGAAGGGAGAATGATTATTCACCATTAGAGCCAGACAATGATGCAGAATATGTAGAAAAAATAAAAATAGATGCTTCTTCCCTTGTTCCTTATATTAGCCTTCCCCATAGCGTTGATAATGTTGTTCCCATAAGTAAAAAAAGTGGTTTAAAGATAGACCAGGTTTTTATTGGAACCTGCACAAATGGAAGGATTTTTGATTTAAGGATTGTTGCATCTATTCTTAAGGGAAAAAAGGCAAAGACAAGGCTTTTAATTTGCCCTGCATCAAAAAATGTCTACCTTTCTGCATTGAAAGAGGGAATAATCGAAATTCTTATTGAAGCAGGTGCTGTTATCCTTCCCCCGGGATGTGGTCCTTGTGTTGGAATTCATCAAGGGATATTGGGTGATGGTGAAAGGTGTTTGTCAACAGCAAATAGGAATTTTAAAGGAAGGATGGGAAACCCGAATTCAGAGATTTATTTATCCTCTCCAGCAACAGCAGCTGCTTCGGCTCTATATGGGGTTATAACAGACCCAAGGGAGATATTATGAATTTTAAATTGCAAATTTTAAATTTTAAATTGTAAAATGAAAATATCTGGCTATAGCCATAAATTTGGTGATGATGTTTCAACGGATTTAGTAATCCCAGGAAGGTTTTTTCATCTTCGCTCAAACCTACCTGAGCTTGCCAAGCATCTTATGGAGGATGCAATGCCTGGATTTATAGATAAAATAAAGGCCGGAGATTTTATTGTAGGGGGAAAGAATTTTGGCTGTGGTTCATCAAGGGAGCATGCACCAACCATTATAAAAATGGCTGGAATTAAGGCTGTTTTAGCAAAATCCTTTGCAAGAATCTTCTTTAGGAATGCAATAAATTTAGGGCTTCTTGTCATTGAATGCGATACATCAAATATAGAGGATGGAGATTATCTTACAATTGATGGAGATGGCTTTATTGAAAACAAAAGAACAGGTAAAAGAATAGAATTTGTCCCCCTTTCTCCATTTATGAAAAAAATCCTTGGAGATGGTGGTCTGGTTGAATATGTAAAGAAGCATAAGGGGATTGAGATATGAAAAAAGAAGATGTATTAAGTTTTATTAAAGGCTATAAAAATGCCAATAGGGCAATATTAGAGGAGAAGAAAAAAAGGCTTTGTTCTTTAACTTGTAAGGATTCCCTTTTAGAGTATGAACATCTTTGCAAGATATATGAAGACTTTAATAAAGAAGGAATTAAAGATTTAGAAAACAAAAAAATCTTATTTCTTATTGAAAGAAGAAAAAGATTTAATAAAATGGATGGAAGATAGGCAATTTAATGCTTTATTGGAAATACATAATTTCTTTACAAAGGAGGATATACCCTATGTAATCATTGGTGGTATTGCCCTTCAAAATTGGGGTGAGCCAAGATTTACAAAGGATATAGATATTTGTATTCTGGTTAACTTTGGGGAAGAAAAAAGGGTTATAGAGAAGATATTATCCCATTTTTCAGGAAGGATTTCCGATGCATTAGATTTTGCCATCAAAAATCGCGTATGCCTGGTTTGGAGCAGAGATGAAATAGAAATAGATATTTCACTTGGTATTCCTGGATATGAAGAAGAAGCAATAAAAAGGGCAATAGATTGCCCTTTAAATAAAGGTTTTGTTAGAATATGTAGTGCAGAGGATCTTATTATTCATAAGGCAGTAGCTGGAAGGGCCCAAGATTTGGCTGATATAGAGGGTATAATCATTCGTCAAGGAAAGAGGCTTGATGTAGATTATATCCGAAATTGGCTTAAGGAATTCTCCAGAGCCCTTGAGATGGATGAAATTCTTAATAGATTTGAAGAGCCCTGGACCGATATAAAAAATGAAGGTATCCTATAATTGGCTTTCTTGCTTTACAGATGTTCCGGGTTTAGAGGAATTGGCAGATATTCTTATAAACCTTGGTTTTGAGGTAGCAAGTGTAGAAGGGGTTAAGGATGACACAATAATTGACCTTGAGATTCCTGTAAGTAGGCATGATGCTTTGTCAATCATTGGTTTGGCAAGGGATATTTCTGCATTTACAAAAAGACCTTTAATACCTTTAGAGATTCCTGTTTTAGAAGAAAACCTTGCTCTTATCCCAGAGATAACCATTGAAGAACCCTTGCTTTGCCCAAGGTATACAGGAAGGATAATTAGCAATATCAAGGTTTGTGAATCGCCTCCCTGGCTAAAGGAGCGTCTTATAAATTGTGGAATTCGTCCAATAAACAATATCGTTGATATTACAAATTATGTTCTTCTTGAGCTTGGCCACCCAATGCACTCTTTTGATTACGATAAGCTAGAAGGAGGGATTTTTGTAAGGCAGGGGAAAAAGGGAGAGAAGCTCCTCTGCCTTGATGAAAGGGAATACGATGTTGAAGGGGCTGTTGTTATTGCAGATTCCAAAAAGCCCATTGCAATTGGAGGAATTATTGGAGGCGAAGAAACATCTGTAAGCAATGAGACAAAAACAGTTCTCCTTGAGGTTGCGTATTTTTCTCCCATTGCAATAAGAAGGGTATCAAAGAAACTTGGAATTATAACAGAATCATCTTATAGGTTTGAAAGGATGGTAGACCCAGATGGCTTAATTAAGGCACAAAATAGGGCGGCAAGCCTAATCTTTTCCCTTATTCCCGAAGCAAAAATAGGGCCCATATCCGACATATACCCAAACCCCTGTCCAGCTTTAAAGATAAAATTAAGAGAAAAAAGGGTAAATAAGGTTCTTGGAACAAGCCTTAAAGGAGAGGAGATGAAAGATATATTAGAAAGGCTTGGCTTTGGAATAGAAGATGATATGGTAATGGTTCCCTCATTCAGGGGTGAAATAACCAGGGAGATAGACCTGATAGAAGAGATAGCAAGGATTTACCAATATGGTAGAATAAAAGAGACAATGCCCATTTCTCCTATTATTCCCCACATAAACAAAAATTTTATAATGACAAGAAAGATAAGGGAGATAATGCTAGGTTGTGGAATGGATGAGGTTATAGCCTATAGCTTTACAAGCAATGAATGCCTTGAAAGGCTAAAGATTCCTTTAGGTAATATTGTCTCTTTAGCCTCACCTTTATCAACGGAAACCTCAATAATGACACCAAGCCTTATCCCCGGGCTCCTTGAGATAGCAAAGACAAACATTTCAAGAGACCAGGAAAACCTTTCAATATTCCAGATTGGGAAGGTCTTTGAGAAACAAAGAGAATGGACAAGCCTTTCTGGCATTATGACAGGAACAAAAGGATTAAATTGGATGGATAAAAAAAGGGATTTTACTTTCTTTGATATTCTTGGTGTAATTAAGAGGCTATTTTTAGAGCTTGGAATAGATTGCAATTTTAAGACCAGCAATATTCCATTTACAAAGCAAGGCTTAAACATTGTTTATAATGATAAAATATGTGGAATTGCAGGTGTTTTGTTGCCAGAAATTGGAGAATACTATGGTTGTAAAAAGCCCCTATTTCTTTTTGAGCTTAATCTTGGCATTATAATTTCATCTCACAAGAAAAAGGTTTTTAAGGAATTTTCAAAATACCCAAAGATAGAGATAGATATTTGCCTCCTTGTGCCAGAGGGTATAAAATCGGAAAATGTAGAAGAAATAATAAAAAAGGAGGGTAAATCCCTTGTAAAGGATGTATTTCTCTATGATATTTATAAAGGAGGAAATATCCCAGCCAACCATAAATCCATAACATACAGAATTACCTATCAGGCAGATGATAAGACATTAACAATGGATGAGATTGAGAAAATAAGGGACAATACACTAAAAGTATTGCAAAAAGGGCTTTCTATTTCATTAAGAACAGGGTAGAATTTTTGATAAAATATCTTTAAGGCAATGAAAAAGGCCATCTCGGTTAAAGGAGGCAGGGGGACAAAGGGACCATATTCCCAGGCTATTGCCTACAATGACCTTATCTTTGTTTCAGGTCAAGGGCCTGTACACCTGGAAACAGGAGAAATTATTTATTCAGATATAAAGGAGGAGACTACCCTAACATTGGAAAATATCAAAGCCATCCTTGAGGCATCTGGTTCATCTTTAGACAATGTCCTTAAGGCTAATGTATTTCTTGCCAATATGGATGACTTTGAGGAAATGAATGAGGTATATAAGGAATACTTTAAAGAACCAAGACCTGCTCGCACAACCATTCAAGCAGCAAGGCTTCCATCTTCTATCAAAGTAGAAATAGATGTGATCGCCCATATAACAAGATGATAAACATCTATTTCCTCGTCATTGGCTTAATTGGTCTGGTAATTGGTGGAGCTTTTTGCTTCCTTTTAGCAAAATCACATAGCCAGAATAAGATTAATGGGCTTGAAAAGGAACTTGCATCTTTTAAGATAATAGTTGAAGAGAGGAATAATCAAATCAAAGATAAAGATGCCGAGATAGATAAGCTTAGAAATGAGCTTGATATAGAAAGGCAATCAAGGGTAGAAGCATCAACAAGGCGTGAAGAGGCTGAAAAGAGATTGGAAGAACAAAAGGCACTTATTGAAAATATGAAACTAGAAATGAAAGATACATTTAATGCCCTTTCATCAGCAGCCTTAAAGAGTAGTAGCGAAGATTTTTTAAGGCTTGCATCAGAACACCTCGGCAAGGTTGTGGCTGATACAAACGGAAAGCTCGGTGAGCATATAAAACCATTGCAGGAGGTATTAAAAAGATATGAAGAAGGGATAAGGCTTATAGAGGAGAGCAGGCATAAGGCATATGGAAGCCTTGAAGAACAGCTTAAAACCCTTGCGTTAACCCATGAACAATTACAAAGAGAAACCAGCAACCTCGTTTCTGCCTTGAGAAGGCCTGAGATAAGAGGCAGATGGGGCGAGATTACATTAAGGCGTATAGCAGAGCTTTCTGGTATGTCTGAACATTGCGATTTTACAGAGCAGGTCTCTGTTTCTACAGAATCTGGAAAATTAAGGCCAGATATGATAGTGCATCTACCAATGGGCAGGGAGATTGTTGTTGATGCAAAGGTCTCTTTGGAGGCATACCTTGATGCTATAAGTGCCCAAACAGAACAAGAAAGAAGGCTTAAGATGAAAAAACATTCAGAGCAGATAAGGATTCATATAGCTAGGCTGTCATCAAAGGATTACTGGAGCCAGTTTTCTAATTCCCTTGACTTTGTTGTGCTATTCCTTCCAGGTGAATCATTCTTTAGTGCAGCTTTAGAGATAGATAGATCCCTCATAGAGGATGGTATCCAGAAAGGAATTATTCTTACTACGCCAACCACCTTAATAGCCCTTCTTAAAGCCATAAACTATGGATGGAGGGAGGAGCAACTAACAAAGAATGCCCAAGTGATAAGTGAGCTTGGCAGGCAATTATATGAGAGGATGAATACCTTTACAGGGTATTTTAACGACATTGGCTCTTCTCTTACAAAGGCAATCACAGCATACAACAATGGAATAAGCTCTTTGGAAGCAAGGGTTTTGCCATCTATTCGCAAATTTAAAGACTTGGGTATTAGTGTTACTAAAGAAATGCCAATTGTTAAACAAGTAGAAAAGATGCCGAAAATTCTCCTTTTAGACAACCCTGATGAAAATAAAAATTGACAAATCTTTCCAACAAAATAAAGAGAAAATGCTATATTGGTGCCTGGGCAAGTGGGTTCAAGAATCCAAACAATCAACAGTTGACAAAACTTTTAAGGAATTCTAAAATTCTAAAATAAATTAAAAGATGGATATAATAGCTGCTGTTGGATTTATTGCTACATTCATTGGAGGATGTATTGCTATAGCTGCCTATTTCAATGGAAAATATATTAAAGAGGGGGTTAGAGAAATAGGTGAAATGATAAGTAGTTTAGGAAACATTCTTGAAAGAATGGATAAAAGGGCAGAGGAAAGTCACAAAGAAGTGCTTAGGCTCCATGAAGAAGCCCTTATGCTATCAGAGGAGAGGCATAAAGAATTGATTAGGCTTTTTGGAAATTTGTTTGAAAGGATTCCAGAGAGAAATTCATAGATGGAAGATATTCTTAAGAACTAGAAGCGATTTAACAAAAGTTGAAGCTACAGATAAATCAAAAATTGACAAATTAGATGGTAGGGGTTTCATAATTCATAATAAGAAAAAATACCAATTGTTGAACAAATAGATTTAATGCCGAAAATTCTTCCTTTAGACAACCCTGATGAGGATGGAAATGGGAAGTAAGTTTTTTTATTTTACTTCCTACTTCCTACTTCTAAAGAAATGGAGCTATATCTTATAAGACACGGCGAATCAACATGGAATAGGGATGATAGGGTTCAGGGACAAAGTAACCCTTGCCTTTCTGAAAAGGGAAAAAAGCAAGCAGAATTACTAAAAAATAGGCTTTCTGGGATTTCCTTTGATTTTGTCTATTCAAGCCATTTAAGAAGGGCTTATGATACAGCAAAAATTAGCTTTGATGGAAGGTATAAAATAGAAAGGGATAAAAGGCTTTCTGAGATAAACCTTGGTGTTTGGGAGGGTATTTCAGCTAAAAAGCTATTTAAAGAAAGTGGCGAATTTAGAAGCTGGTTTGAAAAAACATCTGAAATTACACCAGAAAATGGAGAAAGCCTCTTTGAATTTAGGGATAGGGTTATTTCCTTCTTCAATGAGCTTATGAAGAATAAAAAGGAAAAAAAAGGGCTTATTTTTACCCATTCTGGTGTTATAGGGATTTTTCTTGCACATTTTCTGGAAATGAACCTTAATAAGGTATGGAGCATTCCCACATCAAATGGCTCTATTACAATTGTCAATATGACAAATCCATTTTTTACCCTTATAACCTTTAATGATACATCGCACCTTGTTTAGCCAGATAGGAATTAAGCCTTTTTAATACCAGCTTTTTTCCAAGTAGGGAAAGGGTATCAAAAAGGGGGGGAGAGACAGACCTTCCTGTTGCAACAACACGGAGAGGATGAAATATGTCCTTTGTTTTAACATTAAGGCTTTTTGCAAGGTCTCGCAGAGCATTTTCTGTTGTTTCTTTTGTAAAAGGCTCAAGGGTTTTTAAGACATCTAAAGAAGCCTTTAGGTTTTCAGAAACACCCGGTTTTTTTAATATTGCCTCTTCTGCCTCTTTATCTATCTCTATCTCCTCTTTTAAGAAGAAATCTGCCTCTCTTTTAAGGTCTGATATTGTCTTTATCCTCTCTCTATAAAGCTCAATAATCGCGCTCTGCCATTTTTTTGGTTTTTCACCAATAATATCTTTTGCAAGCTCAAGGAGGGTCTCTTTTTTCTCTACTTTTATATACTCTCCATTCATCCAGAGGAGCTTATCCATATCAAATATTGCACCAGATTTTTGAACCCTTGAAAAAGAAAACAAAGAAATAAGTTCATCCTTGCTCATTATCTGCTTACTATCCTCGGTTGAAAAGCCAAGGAGGGAGATATAGTTTATCATTGCACTTGGTAAGAAACCCATTTCTCTATAAGAGAGAACATCCATTGCCCCATGCCTTTTTGACAAAGGGGTTTTATCAGGGCCAAAGATAAGGGGAAGATGAGCAAATTGTGGGATTTTAAAGCCAAGGGCATTATAGAGCAAGATTTGCTTTGGTGTATTTGAGATATGGTCTTCTCCCCTTACTACATCGCTTATTTCCATAAGGCTATCGTCTATAACACAGGCAAAATTGTAGGTTGGAATCCCATCAGAGCGTAGGATAATAAAATCAGATATCGTCTTGCTATCAAACTCAAGCTCCCCACGGATAAGGTCAGAAAATGCAATTTTACAATCAGGAATAGAAAATCTTATGCTTGGTTTTCTTTTCTTTTCTAAAATGCTCCTTTCTTCTCTTGTAAGGCTTCTACACTTTCCATCATATCCTGGTGGAATGCCTAATTTAGCTGCCTCATATCTCCTTGTCTCAAGCTCTGTCTTTGTGCAAAAACAATAATATGCCTTTTGTTTTCCAAGAAGGATATTTGCATATTCTTGATATATATTTAGCCTTTTGCTTTGGAAATAAGGACCTTCATCCCAATCTATCCCAAGCCATTTTAGCCCTTCAAGGATTCCAGAAACCGCATCCTCTCTCTCCCTTTTAAAATCAGTATCCTCAATGCGAAGGACAAATTTTCCACCATTTTTCCTTGCATAAAGCCAGCTAAAGAGGGCTGTCCTTGCCCCTCCAAGATGGAGATATCCTGTTGGTGCTGGAGCAAAACGGGTTTTTATCATTTTTTAAAGATATTATACAAAAATATCCCATAAAAAGATAATTCTTTTTGATTTTTCATAAAGTGAAAATTTCCTTTGACAGACTAAAAAGATTATGTTAAAATATGATAAAATGATAAACGAGCTTCTTACGACAGATGAATTAGCATCTTATCTTAAGGTGCATGAGATGACCTTATATAAGCTCTTGCAGGCAGGGGAAATTCCTGCTGTTAAAATTGGACGCACTTGGCGGTTTGAAAAGAGGGCAATCAATGAATGGCTAAAGGTACGAAAAGAACAAAGAAAGAGTTTAAGCCCAACAAGGACAATTAAGAAAGGAGATTTGAATATATCTTTTGACCTTGAAAAAAGGGAAGAAGACCTCTTTGATGTCTTTAGCCTTAAGATTGAGCTAAAAACAAAGGTATATAGACCAAAATGATTGAACGGATAAAGACAGGAATCATTACTTTGGATGAGAAAATATTAGATGGCGGAATACCCATCTACTCAGTAAATATCATTAGTGGCTGTCCAGGCTCAGGAAAAACTATTTTCTCTCAACAAATCCTTTATAACAACGCCTGTGATAAGACAAAATGTATCTATTTCACCACACTTTCAGAACCAACAGCCAAGGTTATCCGTTATCAACAGGCATTTGACTACTTTGATGAGAAAAAGATACAAGAAGGCTTGATAACCTATGTAGACATTGGCTCAATCATTCATAAAAAAGGGTTATCTTCTGGCATTGAAACCATAATAAACTCCATTGAGAAGTTTAATGCTAAGATTATAGCAATAGACTCATTTAAGGCAATCAGTGAACTGGCTGAATCCCCAGGCTCTTTCCGCAGATTTGCCTATAGCCTTTGTGTAGAGCTAATCGCATGGCGATGCACCTCTTTCTTAATAGGAGAATACAGCAAGGAGGCATTAGAAAATGACCCTATGTTTGCCATTGCAGATGGGATTATCTGTTTTGACTCCATAGTTGGTGCAAGAACAACCAGAAGGACAATAAGCATAATCAAGATGCGGGGGGTTGGTTATTTTGAGGGCAATCATTCCCTTTCTATCTCATCTTCTGGCATCTCGGTATTTCCTCGGATTAAGACACCGCCTACGCTCTCCTTCTCTTTGTCTGAAAAAAGGGTTTCTACAGGAATATCAGGGCTTGATAGCCTAATGGAGGGTGGAGCTTTAATTGGCTCTTCTACCCTAATTGCAGGAACATCAGGCACAGGAAAGACAACATTCTCCCTTAATTTTCTGATGGAAGGGATAAAGCAACAAGAAACAGTGCTTTTAGTCTCATTCCAGGAGCCACCCGACCAGTTGAAAATGATTGCTAAAGGATTTGGTTTTAACCTAGAAAAAATGATTAAGGAGAAAAAGCTCTTTCTCTTATATGCCTCACCGGTTGAGATTGACCTTGATGAGCATGGCTTCTTGGTAAAGGAGGAGATAGAAGCAAGGGGGATAAAAAGGGTAGTTATTGATTCCCTTCGTGATATTGAGCTTTCTTCCCTTTCAAGCATCCATTTCCGTGATCATATCTATTCTCTGGTTAATTTCTTCAAATCCAGAGGGATAACATCTATGCTTACCTATGAGACAATTGAGTTGTTTGAAAAGGAGAAGGTATCTGCCTGTGGGATCTCTTTTATTACAGACAACCTCATCCTCTTAAGTTATCAAAAAGAAGGTGATATTGTTAAAAGGATGATTACCCTTCTTAAGATGCGAGGCTCAGAACATAAAAAGGAGATTAAGGAGTTTGAGATAACAAAAAAGGGAGTAATGATAAAATGATATACACAGAAAAGGAGCTAAATGAGAAATTAAAGGAGGAGATAATTTCCCTTTATACAAGGTTGATAGAAACTATCCAAGAGAAGCTTATTGGCAAAATAGGAGCAAAAAAGACAAACAGACTCTTTGACAAAATTGCGAAAGAGCTAGACCTCTTATTTATAAAAAGTGGTAAAATACACCTTACAAGCCTCTTAAAGGATAAAAAAAGGGAGGAAATAACCTCCTTGTGCAACAAAATTCCTAAATTCCCACTACCTTAGACACTATGATTTTTAGTATTTCTATAAATTCCTAAATTCCCACTACCTTAGACACTATGATTTTTAGTATTTCTGTAATTTCTTTCTGTTGCTTTGTTAATTCTTGAATAATAAGTTCTTTCTCATATACTTTGCACTTTAGATTCTTCATA
>JBFMDZ010000015.1 GCA_040753555.1 bacterium | reverse complement strand
TTTGGGGACTTCACGATATTTCTGCAAGGCCGAGATTACCTAAAGAATTGACGACTTTTACCCTGCCTTATGATATACTTGTTACAATGTGGAAAGAGATGAAAGAAAGCTTTTTGTCTACTGAAAGGTGGGCTAAAATTGCCCAGAGGAGGTAAAAATGAGTGAAATCTTATTAGTTATAGGAGGAATCTTAAATATAGCACTCGCTGTATTCCATTTTACTTTTTGGAAAAATCCTCTGTTTAATTGGAAAGAAGAACTACCAAAATTAAATCTATTTAATCGAGCTTTACTACAAGTAGCAACCATACTATTTATCTATGTAATGCTATGTTTTGCCGTGATTTCATTTTTAATCTCATCATCAAAGACATTTGGGTCAACCGAGAAAGCAATGGTAATCTTTATTGGTGGATTTTACCTACTTAGAGCGATTTTGCAATTCCCATTCTTTGGAGTGTCAAAACTTGGCGTAGGAATATTTATCATTTGTTTATTAATATCTGGATGTTATTTTGCATCTTTTTTATAAAAAATGATAGAATAAAAGGAGAAAAACTTTATGCATAAAATTACACAAGATGTTTATCAATTTGACGGATTAAAAAGTGGGCAATGTTATCTGATAGTAGAGAACCATGGATTTGCCCTTATTGATACAGGAATGATGGGAGATTATAAAAAAATCGCCTCACAGATGAAACAGCAAGGTTTTCAAATTGAAGATATCAACCATATCATTTTAACCCATTGTCATAGTGATCACACAGCAAATGTCAAAAAAATCCAAAGCATCTCACACGCTACCATCATTGCCCATAAAACTGAAAAGCCGTATATTGAACAAACAGCAAAACTTCAATATTCATCTTTTGGAAAAAGAGTTGGCTGGGGTATACTCAATACTTTATTCGCGATAAAAGGCATTCGGGTTGATAAAACTGTCGACGATGGTGATATATTAGAGATATTTAGTGGGCTGCAAGTCATTCATACTCCTGGACATACTCCTGGAAGCATGGCATTATATCAACCCGATAGAAAAGTCTTATTCTCAGGGGATAGTCTAATCAATGAAGGTAACTTAGCAATTTGTCAAGGATTCTATAATATTGATGACCATGAACTCTCTGAATCGGTGAAGAAATTAAGAGATATTGAGATAGACATTATTTGTGTTGGTCATGGTCAAGCAATCTTGGAGAAGGGTGCAAAATTAGTAAGGGAGCTATTTGTCTAATCAATCGCTGCATCTGATCGCCAACAGTGGAGCGGTTTTTCAAAGTTTTGTGCCCTATCAAAGTTTAGTGGTTTTTAGGTTTTGTGGTGCATACTGTTGGTGGCAGGTGAGTTCTATCATTAGACGAAAGCGCTAAGTTTAGGATGAGGAGGAAACATGAAAAAAGAATGCGTCTTTATTGATGTTTTTACAGATATTCCCTATTCAGGTAACCAATTGGCAGTATTCCCAGATGCTGATGGATTAAATACCGAACAGATGCAAAGGTTAGCAAACGAGATCAATTATTCAGAAACAACTTTTATTTTCAGTAATGCTGAACCAGAAGCTGATTTTGAGATAAGAATATTTACGATCAAATGTGAACTGCCTTTTGCTGGTCATCCTGTATTAGGAACCGCTTATTCCATTATGAATATCTTTGATATATGGCCTGAAAAGAAGAACATATTAAAATTGAAGACAAGAGCGGGCATTATTCCTCTTGAAAAAAAGAATAGTATTATCTGGATGACCCAGAAAGAACCAGAATTCTTCGGTCAATATACTGATAAGAAAGAGATTGCAGATTTGGTTAATTTATCATCTGAAGATATTTCAGATAATTTGCCTATCGAAGGGGTGTCAACAGGAATTAATATACTCATAATCCCTATTAAAAATCTTTCTGCGATTCAAAGGGCAAATGGACATGTAAACAACTTGAACAAGTTCTTCAGGAATAAGGATCCTTTGGCGCCTTATCTATTTACATTCGAGACCATGGATGCTAATGCAAAGGTTCACACAAGGTTCTTTGCTCCACATTTAGGAGTGATAGAGGATGCGGCTACTGGAGCCGCAGCAGGCCCTCTAACAGCCTATTTGTTAAAATACGATGTTTTTGGTAGATGTTTTGAAATCCAAAATGAGCAGGGGATAGAAATGGGAAGGGCATCAAAAATACTGATGAAAGGTGAGATCAAAGATAATAGATATATGATAAAGATAGGTGGAGCATGTGCTTATGTTGGAAGAGGAGAGTTTACAATATAATGGCACCATCGCCTAATTGCAGATTTTTACGCACCTATTTAACCATAAATCACAGCGTTATATGCAATCGGCATTGATGAGAGGAAAATATGAGTAAAAAGAAGGCTAACAAAAAACCACACTATGGATATTATGGCTTTGGATACTTTCACCTTATTGTTAGTGTGGATATTATTTTGGGGGCAGTAGTTACCATATTCCTGTCAAAAGTGATAGGGATAATTGTTATTGCCCTGGGGCTGTGGAGCTTACTTGGCTATTGGGTAGGAATGCATTTCAGTAGGCAGCATGAACCATATGATTTATCAGACATACTGACTTTGAAAGGTGATGAAAATGTATTAGATGTAGGATGTGGTTTAGGTAAAGCTACTATTGGAGTGGCAAATCTTTTGAAAGAAGGAAAGGCTATAGGAATTGATATCTGGGACAGAAGGGATATTATGAATGCTTCTCTTGAACGAGCTTATAAGAATGCAGAAATTGAGGGTGTGAGAGACAAGGTTGAATTTAGAACAGGAAATGCTTTGAGCATTCCTTTCCCAGATAATTCTTTTGATGTTGTAGTTGCGGCAAGTCTGTTGGATAGTTTTTGGAGTGATTCAAAAAGACTTAAATTTTTGTCAGAGGTTTTGAGGGTTTTAAAACCAGAGGGAAAATTCCTATCAATGGAACCATTACGAAATATAGGAATGATTATTATGATCCCACTTTTAGCCTGGAAGTTTCTCCCTAAAGAAAAATGCATAGATTTATTGGAGCGATCAGGATTCGTTAATCTTGAGTATAAGTATAAAAACGAAATGGGGCATTTCTTGGTAGAAAAACGCGGGTAAGAAATGATGATAGGAATGCCGACAGCGTATAATAGCGTGTATCTGGTTCGGGCTTAAACGTTGGGCGAAATTGCTGGTTATGAGAGAGGATAAAGATTATGTATAAATGGAATGCAGAGGATTATCCCAAAAGCTCAACTTAAGCAACAGAAATGGGCAAAAGAACTTATATTAAAACTCGCTTTTAAAGGAAATGAGCGGGTTGCCATCAAGAAAAACTTTGTGTAAAATTAACTTGACAAAAAGTAATATTATTTGTATAATATAATATAATTATGATTAAACCCAGATTAATCTTAGAGAAGATTAAACCCTATCTTTTTTCACATGAAGCAATTATTATTACCGGAATGAGACAAACAGGTAAAACTACACTCCTAAATTATATCTATGGCCAGATTAATTCTTGTAATAAAATTTTTTTAGACCTTGAAAACCCTTTAAATAGGAAATATTTTGAAGAGACAAACTATGAAAGGATAAAGAAAACATTAGAGGTTTTGGGTATAGATTTTACTAAACAAGCCTTTATCTTTTGTGATGAGATTCAGTTTGTAAGGAATCTACCTTCTGTAGTTAAATATTTTATTGACCACTATAAAGTAAAGTTTTTCCTCACTGGTTCAGCCAGTTTCTACTTAAAGAACCTTTTCACCGAATCTCTTTCTGGAAGAAAATACATCTTTGAGCTTTTTCCGCTTACCTTTGGTGAATTTCTTCTGTTTAAGGATGTAACTTTAAAGATACCACAAGAAGCAAAAGATATTACCTCTTCAATCTTTGAGACTATCTCCTGCTGGTATGAAGAATATATTTTATTTGGTGGATTTCCTGGTGTAGTTTTAAAAACAAATCCTTTTGAAAAGAAGAAGATGCTTGAGGAAATTTTTACCTCCTTCTATCAATTAGAAGTAAGACAAATAGGAGATTTTCGCAAGAATGAAATAATCAGGGATTTAATCTTACTTTTGATGCAACGCGTTGGCTTTAAATTAGATATTCAAAGGCTTTCCAAAGAATTAAGGATTTCTCGCCTCACCCTGAATGAATATATCTCTTTTCTTGAAGGGACTTATTTTATAAAAAGGGTTCGGCCTTTTAGTCAGGGTAAAGATACAGAGATTAGGAAGATGCCTAAGGTTTATCTTTGTGATAGTGGTCTTTGTAATCATTTTGCCAGATTAGATATGGGCGTTATTTTTGAAAATAGTGTCTTCCAAAATTTAAGGACAAAAGGCGAGATTAATTATTACCAGAGAAAAAGCGGGACAGAAATTGATTTTATCCTGAATAAAAAAGAGGCATATGAGGTAAAATTAACCCCGCAAGCCTCTGATTTAAGAAAACTAAAGGAAAAGGGAGACAAATTAAAATTAGAAAGCTCTAACATCATCTGCAAAAACTACTCTGAACTAAGTGGTATTATCTACGCCTTTATGTTATAATTTTGCCATGGATTTTTGAAACATATCTGGAATTTTTGAACCCAAAAGGGAAACCCTACATCTTTCTTGATGAGGTTCAGGAGGTTGCTGGATGGGAAAAATGGGTCAGAACCACACGGGAATTACAAAAAGCTAAAATTGTTATTTCCGGTTCAAACGCAAAATTATTAAGTCGTGAACTTTCTAGTTTATTGACCGGAATGCACCTTGATTTGACTGTCTATCCACTTTCCTTTAGAGAACATTTGCTTTTTAACAATCTGCAATTAAAAGATAAACTTGAGATGATAAATAAACAGAACGAAATCAAAGGTTTGTTAAGGGAATATATTGAATTTGGTTCATTCCCGGAGGTTGTTTTACACCAGCAGAAAAAAGAGATATTACTAAGGTATTATGAGGATGTGTTAAATAAAGACCTGATAAAGAGATTCAATATAAGAAAAAAAGAGGCAATAAAAAGTTTAGCCAAATATTACCTCACCAACATATCAAATTTGATAACCTTTAATTCTATTGAAAAATATTTAAATCTCTCTGCTGATACAATAGAAAAATTTTCTCTCTATTTTGAAGATGCCTATATTTTATTTTTTCTAAAGAGGTTTTCTTTTAAGGTAAAGGAACAGGATAAAAGTTCCAAAAAGGTCTACTGCATAGATACAGGATTAGCAAATACAATAGGTTTCAGGACGAGCGAAAATTCAGGTAGATTATTAGAGAATATAACTTACTTAAAATTAAAAGAAAAAATGAGAGAAATGCCCGAGTTAGAAATTTTTTACTTAAAAGACACTCATCACAGAGAAGTGGATTTTGTTTTGAAAGAAAAACTGAAGACAAAACAGCTTATTCAGGTTTGTTCCAATGTCTACGATGAAAAGACTAAGCACAGAGAAATGAGGGCACTCATTAAGGCAATGGATGAATTTGGTCTTAAAGAAAGCCTGGTTATTACCGAAGATGATGAATTTGAAGAAAAGATAGAGGGTAAAAAAATTAAATTTTTACCATTATGGCAATGGTTGTTATCCGAAAAAGGGTGGTGAGAAAAGAATTGATGACTTTCATCATGCCTTATGATATACTTGTTACAATGTGGAAAGGGATGAAAGAGAGCTTTTTGTCTACTTAAAAGATGGGCTAAAATTGCCCAGCGAATTCAGAGAAAAGAGGAATAAGTATATCCGCAATATGTCCTCTATCATTCCAAATTGGAACAAAAAGCGAGATAGGTCGTTTATGAAGTAGTTATATGCAATTTTGCCGTATAATATCAATAATTGTGGAGAATAGAGCAAATGGCATTCAAATATGAAAAAATTGTTCCTTGGGGAAGGTCATATGATGAATATATTGATAAAATGATGGGTTATGTTGTTTCTGTAAATATAAGCAAAGATAAGGGAGAAAAAAAGACACCCATTGATTCTCCCTGGAAGGTAATTAAAGATTTTGGTCTTTTTGAAGATGGTCATTCTGGTAAATGGCACCGCCAGGTAAGCCTGTTGGCTATTGAGGAAATAGAGAAAGCAAGAGGGCTTGGAGCCAATGTTTCTTGTGGAGATTTTGCTGAAAATATCACAACCTCTGGAATTTGCCTTTCTTCTTTAAAAATAGGGACAAAACTTAAGATAGGAGATGGTATAATCCTTGAGGTATCCCAAATAGGAAAAGCCTGCCATACAAAATGTGCCATTTATTCCGAGGTTGGAAATTGCATTATGCCAAAAAAGGGAATATTTGCTAAAGTTTTAGAAGGAGGAGAGATTAACAAGGGAGATAAAATTGAAATCTGTGATTAGATAAGATGGGTATTGATATTTCTCTTGAATATTGTAAAAAAGCAGAGGGTAGGCTTAAAAAAACACACATCAACGCAACTTTATTTTAAAAATAATGAACACAAATGATAGAAGCCTGATAAAAAAACTTAAATCTTTAAACATCTCCCTTACCATTGATGAGGTAGAAAAAATAGAAAAAGCCATTGGAAGAGAACTAACGATTGTTGAGCTTTATATCTTTAATGCTGAATGGAGCGAGCATTGTTCTTACAAAAGCTCTCGGAAGGCTTTAAAGGCTCTTCCAACAGATGCACCGCAGGTGGTTTTAGGCCCAGGAAGCGATGCTGGAATTGTAAGGCTACACGGTAAATATTGCCTTGTTGTCTCCCATGAATCACATAACCATCCATCACAGGTTCTTCCATATGAGGGAGCAGCCACAGGCGTTGGCGGCATTGTCCGCGATATAAATTGTATGGGTGCTGAGGTAATAGGTGTTTGTGATTCCTTAAGGTTTGGAGATAATGAGTATATCATAAGGGGAGTAATTGAGGGAATAGGTGGATATGGAAACCCTTTGGGTGTTCCAAACCTAGGAGGTGATACATATTTTAGCTCTTTATTCAATGAGAATTGCCTTGTAAATGTTGTTGCCCTAGGCATTGTGGAGGAAGAAAATATAATTCATTCAAGGATACCAGAAAGAGCAAAGAATATTCCATATTCCATTGTCATTATTGGAAAGCCAACAGACCAATCTGGATTTTGCGGAGCATCCTTTGCATCAGAGGTTTTAGATAGCACAAAGGAAAGGAAGGAGGCTGTTCAGGTTCCAGACCCATTTCTAAAGAATGTCCTCTTTAAGGCAAATAGGGAGCTATTTAAACTTGTAAGGAAAAGAAACATAGGGATTGCATTTAAAGATTTGGGTGGAGGAGGTTTGGCTTGTGGCACATCCGAGATTGGAGGGAATTTTGGTATAGAAATTGAGCTTTCGGATGTTCCGCAGGTAAAAGGGCTTCTGCCAGAGGTCATTGCAGGGTCTGAAACACAGGAAAGGTTTATAATGGCAATCCCAGATGAAATTATCCCCGATGTCTTAAGGATATACAATGAAACCTGGGAGCTCCCCAATATCTCAGAGGGTGCAAAAGCAGCAGTGATTGGAAGGGTAATAAATGAAAAGAGGTATATTTTAAAACATAATGAGACAATTGTTTGCGATTTACCCATTGATTTCTTAACCTGTGGAATATCTTACAAAAGGAAAGAAAAACCCATTAAATGTAAATACAATGAGCCAGATTTTAAGATGTCAGATTTAAAAGAGACAATATTAAATGTCATCTCCCACCCAAATATCAAATCAAAGAAATGGATATATCAGACATATGATACAGAGGTTCAAGGCCATACTGTCATAAGACCAGGGGAGGCAGATGCAAGCCTAATAGCACCTTTAATTGATAAGGGAATCTCTGTTGGCGTTGCTACCTCTTGTGATGGAAATCCATTTTATGGGATTATTGACCCATATTTCCAGGCTATAAATGCTGTGGCAGAAGCTATGCGAAATGTTGCATCCATTGGTGCAACACCTGTTTGCATTACAGATTGCTTAAATTATGGAAATCCTGAAAAACCCGATGCTTTTTGGCAATTTAAGGAGGCCGTAAGGGGAATTGCTGATGCTTGCAAAGCATTTTCAATCCCTGTTGTCTCTGGCAATGTAAGCTTTTATAATGAGTCTTCCTCTGGAATTTCCATCCCTCCATCACCCATCATTGCTTGCTTTGGAATAATTGATGATATAGGCAAGGCAAGGACAATGGAATTTAAAGAAGCTGGAAACCCCCTATTCCTTATTGGAGAAAGGAAGGATGAGCTGGGAGGTTCTGTTTATTACCAGACACTTGGTTTTATTGGAAGGAATATCCCAAAGCCAGATTTAAAAAAAGAAAGGGAGAATGTCCATAAGATAATAGACTTAATCCTAGATGGCACAATCCTCTCCTGCCACGATATATCAGATGGCGGGATGATAACATCAATCATTGAGATGAGCTTATTGAGTAATTTAGGAGCAGAAATATCTCTTGAAGGAATTGGCGATATAAGGGAAGACAAAAGGCTTTTTTCCGAAACCCCTGGCTTTATTCTGGAGGTAAAAAAAGGCTTTGAGAATAAAATAAAGGATACATTGCATGAAGCATACCACATTGGCTATGTTATTTCTGATAAAATAATAATTAAAGGCTTAACAGAAATTCCAATGGATGCATTGCAAAAGATGTGGATAAAGTAAAGCATTTGTCATAAAAGTTGTTTATTGGCTAACAATTATAACTACATTAAAAGAAAAAATCTTGACAGGAAATAAAGAAGATTGTAAAATGTTAAAATTATGCCAACAATAAATCAATTGGTAAGGAACGGAAGAAAGAAGATAGAGGTAAAGAAAAAGACCCGTGCCTTAAAGGAATGTCCTCAAAGGAAGGGTGTTTGCGTGAGGGTCTATACAACAACGCCAAAGAAGCCAAATTCTGCCTTAAGAAAGGTAGCAAGGGTTCGGCTTACATCTGGCTATGAGGTTACATCTTATATTCCTGGCATTGGACATAACCTTCAGGAGCATTCTGTTGTCCTTATCCATGGTGGAAGGGTGAAAGACCTTCCAGGTGTAAGGTATCATACAATAAGGGGTGTTCATGATGCTTTGGGCGTTGCCAATAGAAAGAAGGCAAGGTCAAGGTATGGAGCAAAGAAACCAAAATGAGGGTAAAATCATCTGTTACAAAGAGGAAAAGGCACAATAAGATACATAAGCTTACAAAAGGGTATTGGGGTGCTAGAAAAAATTGGTATAAGCTTGCAAAGGAGGCAACGGTTAAAGCTGGTACATATGCCTATTCCCATAGACGCTTAAGAAAAAGACAGATGCGCCGTCTTTGGATATTAAGGATAAACATAGCTTTACGGCTTTATGGTCTTACATATAGCAAATTTATAAATATGCTTTTAAAAAAGGGAATAGAGCTTAATAGAAAAATATTGGCTGATATGGCTGTTAAAGATAAAGAGGGTTTTAAACAGCTAATAGAGAGGGTGAAATAAATGCCAAGAAAGAGAAATTATAGCAAACCTCCAAAAAGGATGGCAGATCCTATATATCAAAGCCCCCTTGTCGCCCATTTCATCAATTGTATAATGAGAAGGGGAAAGAAAAGCCTGGCTGAAGCAATAGTCTATAACGCCTTTGATATTATGAAAAATAAGCTTAACAAAGACCCTTTGGCAATATTTAAAACAGCAATTGATAATGTCCGTCCAAGGATTGCTGTTAAGCCAAGAAGGGTTGGTGGTGCAACATATCAGGTTCCAATGGCTGTTCCTGAAAATAGAAGCATATTCCTTGCCTTTAAATGGATAATACAAAATGCAAAGCTAAAAAAGGGAAAGCCTATGAATGAGAAGCTTGCATTAGAGCTTATTGATGCCTCAAATAATACAGGAGCATCTATAAAGAAGAAACAAGATACCCACAAAATGGCAGAGGCAAACAAGGCATTTTCCCACTACCGCTGGTAATGCTTGCCTTAATAACAGGAGGAAGTAGGGGAATAGGAAGGGCAATTGCAGAAAGGCTTTCTTCAAATTATAGAATAGCAAATTTTGATATAGAGCCCCCAAAAGAGCCAGTTAAAGATGAAATTTTCCTTAAATGTGATATAACCTCATCTTTAGAAATAAAAGAGGGGATAGAAAAGATAATAAAAGAGGCAGAAACAATTGATGTTTTGGTTAATAATGCAGGGATAACAAGGGATGGTTTATCCATTAGAATGTCTGATGATGATTGGGATAGGGTTTTGGATATAAATCTTAAGGGTGCATTCTTATGCTCCCGTGAGGTTTCAAAGATTATGATAAAGCAAAGAAGGGGAAAAATAATAAATATTTCATCAATAATTGGGATAATGGGAAATATTGGACAAGCAAATTATGCTGCATCAAAAGGAGGGTTGATTGCTTTAACAAAGAGCCTTGCAAAAGAGCTTGCAGGAAGGAATATCACGGTAAATGCCATTGCACCTGGTTTTATAGATACAGAGATGACACAAAAATTAAGCGATGAAATGAGAAATAAGATAATTGAAAGGATTCCCCTTAAAAGATTTGGAAAGCCAGAGGATATTGCAGGCATTGTTGCATTTCTCGCATCAGATGATGCCTCATATATCACAGGAGAGGTAATTGCTATTGACGCCGGGCTTTCTATCTCCCTTTGAAAAAACCAAGCATTGGCATAACCATTGGAGACCCTTCTGGTATTGGGCCTGAGGTTGTTTTAAAAGCCCTTTCTACTAACATTACCCAAAAGGCTAATTTTATTGTAATTGGAGACAAAAGGGTAATTTCTACAGATAAAGCAGAGATTTTAGACCTTAAAAACATTAATCCTAAAACCCTTGTAATGGGAGAGCCGTCTGCTGAAACAGGGAAGGCATCATTAGATTACATAATGGAGGCATTTAAGCTAATAAAGGAAAAGAAAATTGATGCAATGGTTACAGGGCCAATATGCAAATCTGCAATACAAAAGGCAGGATGCAAATTTATGGGTCATACTGACCTTCTTGCCCATCTTACAAGAAGAAATGTTGGAATGATGTTTGTGGCAGGAAATCTAAAGATCGTCCTTGCAACAATTCATATCCCATTATCAAAGGTTTGTAGAATGATTACAGAAAAAATGGTTTATGAGACAATAAGGCTTACACATAATAGCTTGGTAGGGTATTTCAGGATAAAAGAGCCAAAGATTTGTGTTCTTGGGTTTAACCCTCATAGTGGAGAGGATAAAATAATGGGAAAAGAAGAAGGGAGAATAAAAGAGGCAATAGATAAGGCAAATAACAATGGGATAAGGGCATTTGGTCCCTTTCCTCCAGATACAGCATTTTTAAAAGAAGGATTTGATTGCTTCGTTGCTATGTATCATGACCAGGGGCTTATTCCCCTTAAATTACTTGCATTTGATAGGGCTGTAAATTTAACAATTGGCATTCCATTTATAAGGACATCGCCTGACCATGGCTGTGCATTTGACATTGCAGGTAAAAATAAGGCAAATCCATCTAGTATGATTAGCGCTATCAATCTTGCAATAAAGTTAAACCGTAACTATTCACCTTTCTTAAATCTCCTCTCTTTACAGAAACACAAAAGTTAGAATTTACAAGAATTTAGAAAAATAAGGAGAAATGTAAAAAACCCCTGTTTCTCCCTGGTAAGGATGAGGTCACCAGTTCAATTTTGGTTGTGGGCTTATACATCTAGGTTTTTTACCTCCTTTGCATGTTGTGTAATAAAATTCTTTCTAGGAAGAACCTTCTCCCCCATAAGGAGGGAAAAGGTCTTTTCTGCCTCATAGGCATCCTCAATGCTTATCCTTACCATCTTTCTTACATCGGGATCCATTGTTGTCTTCCATAATTGTTCTGGGTTCATCTCACCTAGCCCTTTATATCTTTGAAGGACAAAATCAGGTTTCATTTTTGATGTAAGCCTATCCTTTTCCTCTTCAGAATAAAGGTAATGTTCCTCATTCTTTTTCCTTAAGCAATAAAGGGGTGGCTTTGCGATATAAACATAGCCATCAACAATAAGAATTTTAAGATACCTGTAAAATAAAGTAAGGAGGAGGGTTCTTATATGCGAACCATCAACATCTGCATCTGTCATAATTATTATCTTATGGTATCTAAGCTTTGAAATGTCAAAATCTTCATCAGATTGCGAAATGCCGCACCCAATAGAAGATATAAGGGCTTTTATCTCCTCATTATGAAGCATTTTTTCAAATCTAGCCTTTTCAACATTAAGAATTTTTCCCTTTAAAGGAAGGATTGCCTGAAATTTCCTATCCCTTCCTTGCTTTGCCGAGCCACCGGCGCTATCGCCCTCAACAATATAAAGCTCGCATTCTTCTGGATTCTTTGAAGAGCAATCTGCAAGCTTTCCGCAAAGCATTCCAAGCTCATCGCCCTTTTTCCTTACAAGCTCCTTTGCCTTCCTTGCCGCCTCCCTTGCCTTTGATGCCAATAGCCCCTTTTCTACAATCTTTCTTGCAATAGATGGATTTTCATCAAAGAATGATACAAGCTCCTCGTAGACAAGGGAATCAACCAAACCTTTTATCTCTGAATTTCCAAGCTTTGTCTTTGTCTGGCCTTCAAATTGAGGGTTTTTCATCTTTATACTAATAACAGCATTAAGACCTTCCCTTATATCATCACCAGATAAACCCTGTTCATTCTCCTTTACAAATTTATTCCTCCTTGCATAATCATTTATTGCCCTTGTTAAGGCTGATTTAAGGCCAGAAAGATGGGTTCCTCCCTCCTCTGTATTTATGGTATTCACATAAGAAAGAATATTTGTTACATAATCATCAGAATAGCAAAGACAAACATCTAAGGAGGTATCTTCCCTTATCTTTTCAAAGTATATGGGCTTATGGAGGGCTTTTTTTTCCTTTAAAAGAAGGATGACAAATTCCTGAATCCCTCCCTTATAACAAAATGTTTCTATTTTGCCGTCCCTCTCATCCAATATGGTTATTTTTATTCCCTTGTTCAAAAATGCAAGCTCCCTTAATCTATGGGAGAGGGTTTCAAATGAGAAAACAATATTTTCAAAGATAGAAGAATCAGGCAGAAATGTTATCTTTGTCCCTTTTTTCTTTGTTTTTCCTGTAATTTTAAGCTCTGTAATGGGAATGCCCTTTTCATAGCTTTGGGTATAAATTTTTCCATCCCTGAATACCTCTCCCTTGAGCGATGTAGACAAGCCATTAACCACAGAGACACCAACACCGTGTAATCCTCCTGATATTTTATATGCACCAGAGTCAAACTTTCCTCCTGCATGTAGGGTGCACATAACAATCTCAAGGGCTGGCTTCTTATGGATTGGATGCACATCAACAGGAATGCCCCTTCCATTGTCCTCTACGCTAACGCTATTGTTCTTGTGAATTATAACATCAATATTTGTGCATTCTCCTACCATTACCTCATCAATGGAATTATCAACAACCTCATAGACAAGGTGATGAAGCCCCCTTGAGCTTATATCACCAATATACATACTTGGCCTTTTCCTAACCCCTTCCAGACCCTCTAATACCTGAATTTTGTCTGCGGTGTATTTGTCGTTAAGGTTTAAGCTGTCTTTATTTGCCATTTTACAATAATCTCATTCCAGTAATATTCCTTGTTTTTTTACCTCCCATACCAATGGGTCTTCATCAACAAAGGTATCTGGACGAAAGGGGACAGGCTCAATTCTGCTATCAATAGTAGATGATATTTTCATTAGTCGCATTCCCTCTTCAAAACGGTTATCGCTGAAATCAGGAGAGATTAAAACAATATCAATATCGCTCCATTTATTTTCCTCCCCCTTTGCACAAGAACCATAAAGGTAGGACCTTTCAATGTGGATACCCTCTTCTTTTAATTTTGATAGAAATTTTTTTACACTTTCTATTACTAAAGCATTGATTTCAGCCATTTGTAAAGCCCCTCTATTTGAGACATTTCATTTTTTGTAAATTCTTCACTACATTGATTTCTGAATTTTCGCTTTTCATCAGGATACCGAGTTTCAATATTAAATCTCGTTATTCTTATAAGTTTATCTTTTAAATCATCTGATATGGAAACATTAGATATTTCCGCCAATCTTTGAAGGTTATGGATATAAGGCGCATGTTCTTTGTTTTTTGAAACATAAATTGCTTTTAGGAGCTTTTCAATAGCAAGATGGCCAAAAAATAGGCTATAAGAATAATCTTTCTTTTCAAAAAGGTGTCCTGCTACCTGTAAAGACTCATCAGCTTCTTTTGTCCAGAATTTTGTAATTTTATCAACATCCATTGTTATAACTACCTTATATTATACCTTTATTTTATAGGAATTTCAATATATTTTTCAAAAAACACCACAGCCTTTTTATTTTATAATTCCAAATCTTTCCCATTTTCTTTTGGCTTTGGTTGTTTGTTATTAGGTAGATATAGACGCCTGATGCAAGGTTTTCTGGGAGGGTCCAAATAGAAATTCAACTTCCATAGTATTTTCTCTGTTCCTCTAAAATTTTAGTATCTATTCAGTTCTATTTTTGAATAGACAAGGTGATGAAGCCCCCTTGTGCTTATATCACCAATGTACATACTTGGCCTCTTTCTAACCCATTCCAGGCCTTCTAATACCTGAATTTTGTCTGCGGTGTATTTATTGGTAGGGCTTGTGTGATCTTCCAATTTCATCTCGTCCTTCATTTTATTTACTCAATATCCAAATATATTTTTGTTGCTTTTCTAATTGCATTTTTTAGCTCATCCCCCTCTATGCTACCACATTTTTCTATAATCCTCTCCTTGCTTATTGCCCTTATTTGATGTACCATTGCTAGGGAATCCTTTTGTAAGCCTGTATCTTTTGCCCTTAAAAATACCTCAGTGGGATAAACCTTTCTTCCTGGTTTTATTGAGGTTAATGATATTACCGTAACAATAGGCAATGCTTGATTAACCTCTTCTGATGAGATTACTAGAACCGGACGCGTTCCTGATTGTTCAGAACCTCTGGTTGGAAAAAGATTAGCCCAAAAAATACCCCATTGATAGCTTACCATTCTGCCATTGCCTTAGTAATTTCTCTATCAGAGGCTTCAAATGCCTTCATGCTATCCTCTAGGTCTTTCATAAACAAGGGGTCTTTTGATGCCTCGATCATCTTTTTATAAAGCCTCTCTCTTTCAATCTTTTTCGCGTATTCTTCTAATGCTTCTTTTACTCCCGCGCTTATTGATGGTATATAATGCTCTTTTGTATAATCCCTAAACCTCTCTAAAATCTCCAAGGGAAGAGAGAGGGTAGTATTTTTTACCTTTATACCCATTTTATTACTTTATAGTATCCTTGATCCTTGCTAAATTTTCAGAATTATAGTATCTTACATAAATCTTATAGAATTAACTCCTTTTCTTTTGTCCAGAATTTTATAATTCTATCAACATCCATTGTTATAACTACCTTTAGTATACCTTTATTTTATAGGAATTTCAATATATTTTTCAAAAAACACCACAACTGTATTCTGAAATTCGCAATTCCAGAGATTCGTCATCTGCAAGAATAATTCCATCTATAAGCCTTGCTCCAATTGTTGCAAAGAATGCCCTTATAACATCAATACATCCAGGGAAATTTTCTTTTTTTTCACAGGTTAGAATAAAAAATCCAGAACCTTTTTTTTCTATTTTTCTATTCCATAGAACCTCGCATCTATCAATCATAGCCTTAAGATGGGAAGGAATGCCTTTAAAATAAACAGGTGATGAAAGAATAATTACATCGGATGAAATAAGGCTTCTGATTACCTCCTCCATATCGTCCTTGATGCTGCATATTCCAGCTTTAATACATTCAAGGCAGCCAGAGCAGGGTTTGATATTTTTATTTCTAATATAGAGCCTTTCAGCACTTTTTCCTTCAAGGAGGATATTTAAAGCCTTATCTGACCTTCCATTTTCCCTTGGGCTTCCATATATGGCAAGCGTCTTACCCAATTACCTCATTATATGCCCTTTTTATTGCTTCAATGTTTCCTTCAAGCATCTCCTTTTTCTTCTTTCCTAATTTCTTCTCTGTGTATGAAATAAGGGTTGTAATTGGAAGGAGGGAAGAAACCTTTGCTAATGCAGAAAGCATCGGTGTATTTGGAATATTTTTCTTCATTGTTTCAATGGAAATCTTTGAGGCATCAACGGTAAAAAGGTTTTTATGAGCAATATTTTTCTTAACTTTAAAATCCGATGGGCTATCCCCTGTATTGACAATAAGCATTCCATCTTCACAAAGACCAGAGGTAACATTTTCTGTGTCAATAAGGGTTGGGTCTAAAACAACAACAATATTTGGTGATTTTATCCCACAATGCAGGGAAATTGGCGCATCAGAAAGCCTATTAAATGCACAAACAGGTGCTCCCATTCTCTCTGGCCCATATTCTGGAAATGCCTGGACATATTTTCCAGCTTCAAGGCTTGCTTCAGCAAAGATTAAAGCAGCTGTTTTTGCTCCTTGTCCTCCTCTACCATGCCAGCGTATTTCAATCATATCTTTATTTTACAATTTCCAGTCTATAATTTGCAATTAAAATGTGTTCATCTGTCTTTATACCAAAAATTGGTGTAATTATTCAGCCACTGATTAACATTTATACTAAATATAAAAGTGGGAAGTAGGAAGATACAAGGGAAATTAAAACACATTAAGCCTTATCCCAAAATAGCCAATTAGGGATGAGATAGAGGATGCTTTAAGATAGGAAAGGGAGAATCCCAAAAATTTATCAATGGATGTATTTATAAGGAAATAATTGTAGCTTTTTGGTCTTATAACCTCAATTCCAAATTTTCTTTTAAAGAGCTCTGTATTTAAGGAGGCAAAATATGCTATATTTTCATCTTTTATCTTAATATCAAGATTATGAATTATTGGATTAAAAATTTTATCTATTCCACCATAGAGAATACCAATACTTGTTCCGTTTTTCATAACCTCCTTACTTAATACAAGATAAAGAAATCCAAAGACCTGTGTTTCTGTGCCAATTTTGCCACCTCCACCCATATTATACTCTCCCTCTGGCTGAGAGCCTTGCAAGACAACAAATCCTTGTCCTCCCATTGCAATACCTATTGGATTTGCTAAAGGAGAAGCCTTTGCATCACCAAAGAAATAGAAGGATTTGATGGCATATAGATTATTTGTTTTATCTTGTTCCTTCCTTAATATATCACCTATGTAATAGACAAAGCCTAAATCACCACCAAATCCTGCTTTTTGCTTTTTAATATTCGCTGTTGGCGTAAGAATTATCCCTGTTGTTACTGTACCTGCAAAGGAAAAGCTTGCAAGAAGAAGAAAAAAAGGGGTTATCTTTAACCTACGCACTTTTTTCTAAAAGCCATGTAGAGGATAGCTTTTGCCTTACAATATCTTCTGTAATTACTATCTTTTCAACCTTTGATGATGGAGTTTCATACATAAGATCAAGCATTATCTCCTCCATTATGGAACGAAGCGCCCTTGCCCCTGTTTTTCTTAAGAAAGCTATTTCAGCAATTGTTTTTATGGCAGATTTTTCAAACACAATATTTGTGTTCTCAAGAGCAAAGAGCTTTTTATATTGCTTTATTAAGGAATTTTTTGGCTCCTCCAAGATTCTTATCATATCAGCTAGTGTTAATGGAGAAAGAATGCTAACTAAAGGAAGCCTTCCTACAAATTCTGGGATAAGCCCATATTTTAACAAGTCATCAGGAATAAGCCTTGAAAGACAAACAAAGCTATCTTCTTCTTTTAATCCCTTTCCAAACCCAATGGATTGCTTCCCCAGCCTTGCTTTAACAACATCCTCAAGGCCAATAAATGCACCTCCACAGATAAACAATATCTTGCTTGTATTTATAGGAATAAGCTCCTGATGTGGATGTTTTCTTCCACCCTGTGGTGGAATATAGGCAATTGTTCCCTCTAAAATCTTCAACAGTGCCTGCTGAACGCCCTCTCCAGAAACATCCCTTGTAATAGAGGGCGAATCCTGGCTTTTCCTTGCAATCTTATCTATTTCGTCAATATATATAATCCCCTTTTCTGCTTTCTTTATATTCCCACCCGCAGATTGGATAAGCCTTAATAAAATATTCTCAACATCCTCTCCAACATACCCTGCCTCGGTTAATGATGTGGCATCTGCAATACAAAATGGAACATTTAATATTCTAGCAAGGGTTGAAGCAAGAAGGGTTTTTCCTACACCTGTTGGACCAATAAGGAGGATGTTTGTCTTTTCAATCTCAACATCATCTTCTATGCTACTTGTTATTCTTTTATAATGGTTATATACAGCAACAGACAAAGCCTTTTTTGCCATTTGTTGTCCAATAACATATTTATCAAGAAATGCTTTTATCTCCTTTGGCTTAAGAAGGACAAATTTTTTTTCTTTCTTTTCTTCTTCCTCTTCCCCTAATATATTATTGCAAGATTTAATACATTCGTTACAGATGAATATTCCAGGCCCAGCCACCAGTCTTTCTACCTCATCCTTTCCCCTTCCGCAGAAGCTACATATTAAATTATCCTTATCACCATAACGATACATAAAATAAAATATAATCTTAATCTAATATTTATGTCAATAAATTTTTGACAAATCAAGAGAAGAAGGGTATAATTTTCTAATGAAGGTTGTTATTTTATGCGGTGGAAAGGGGACAAGGCTTAATGAGGAAACGGAATTTAGACCAAAACCCCTTGTCAAAATTGGCGATATGCCAATTTTATGGCATATTATGAAGATTTACTCATATTATGGATTTAATGATTTTATTCTTTGCTTGGGATATAGGGGTGAGATGATTAAGGAATTCTTTGTTAATTTTAGCTGGATGGGCCAGGATTTTATATTAGAGCTTTCCTCCTCTAAAAAAACCCTCCTTCCCTCCAATTCCCTTCCTAATTGGAAGATAACATTTGTGGATACAGGACAGGAAACAAATACAGGTGGAAGGATAAAGAAAATAGAAAAATATATTGGAGAAGATACATTTATGGCTACATATGGCGATGGCGTTTCAAATATCAATATAAAAAGCCTTCTTGAATTTCACAAGGAAAAAGGGAGAATTGCAACCTTAACAGCCATTCATCCACCATCGCAATTTGGAATAATTGAAGAAAAAGATGGGATAGCAGCATCTTTTAAGGAAAAGCCTATGTTGGATGGCTTGATAAATGGTGGATTTTTTGTCTTTAATAAAAAAATTTTTAGCTATCTCTCTTTTGATAGCATTTTAGAGGAAGAGCCTTTAAGGGAGCTTGCAAAGGAAAAAGAGCTTTCTGTATATGTCCATTCTGGTTTCTGGATGTGTATGGATACATTCAAACAAGCACAGACATTGAATAATATCTGGAAGGAGGGAAAGGGATTATGGAAGGTATGGTAGACATTCTCTTTTCCCTTGAGCCAATTTACTTGAAAACCAATTTTGTTTTGGTATAGTTTGCTTATTTCTTAATTAAGAGCTTTCCACAAGCTTTGTTTTCTGAATTCAGGGCATAAGACCTTATCTCATAGATGTATAAACCAGAGGCTAATGGCAGGTTATGTGAGCCCTTTCCTTCAAATTTTGATTCATAGATGTATGCTTGTTCTTCCTTTGAGAACCTTTCCCAAGATTTCCCAGGAGCGGGTAGAAGATTCCCCTCATAGACCTTTTGCCCAACAATGTTATACATTGTAACATTAAAGCTTGCTCCCTTTGTCTTTAAGGCAATATAAAATGTAAGCTCTCCCTGTGATGGGTTTGGATAGGAAACTATTTTTACAATCTTGTTTTCTTGGATAGCAAGACCCTCTTTTGTCAGCCTTATCTTTAAATTTCTTGGAGAATCCAAGGTATAGCCTGGATTTTTCCTTAAATCAAAGACATTATTGCCATCAACCAAAAATACTTGATATTCCTTGTCTATTCCGCTGATCCCCTCAAATGATAATTCAATGGGATTATTTTTACCTAAAATAGAAACATCCCAGGTTATATCATCCCTGTCCTTTCTTATGTCCTTTATATATCCTCCCTTAAAGCAAAGGTAAAGGGAGGAATCAAGTGCCTTTGGTGGAGAAGATAGGTCAATGCCTAAATCAAACCCATCAGATGCAGAAGGAGAAATACCAAAGACAAGGTTGCTTGTAATATCGCCAGATTTTGCAATGATTTTCGCATAGCCATCATTTAAAGCAAAAAGCGAGATTCCTTTTGTTTCGCTATCATCCCATTCCATTCTTGGAAATACAAGCAAACAGGCCGATATTGCCCTAATCCAGTATCCAAAGTGTGGGAGGAGGCTATTTTCATCATTATATCCCTCATTATATCCCCAGAATACAGCCTCTGTATGAGAACCAAGATTAAATGTTTGCGTTCCAACTTGCTCTTTAATGCTATTCTTGTTTATTTTAAAAATAGATGGATTTCCTATCATATTCCATCCTGCTTTTAATGGAATGGTATAGGTGGCTGAACTTGGTGTTCCTTGGGTAAATAATGAAATTGTTCCTTTGTTATAATACTTAAACCAATATCCAAGACCAGATGTTATGGTTGCCGGGTTTCTATATTTTGACAGGTAATCATCCTCTATTGCATCCTCATCCCAGATATATGTTCTCCAATTCTCCTGGTCTATTCTTCCAAGGTCATCGCCTGTTTCTAATGTATTTCCCAAAATACTTGCATTTCCAGATGGGTCAGCTGGAAAAGAGACCATACGCCAGGTATATTCTGGAATATCCCTCTTTTTTGGACAAAGGGAAAAATTAAGGTTAGTTGTTGAAGAAGAAAGGCTTGTTATTTTTGTCTTTTCATAGTAATCTGGATTGCTTGCTGTAAATGTTCTTGTTGTGCCATCGCTTAAGATATAATTAAAAATGGAATATGTTCCAAATCCGCCCGAGCTTGTTCCATTAAGTGTTAGGGTTGCAAAAATGGGCATATTGGAAAGGACATCCTTTATATTTCCAGAGAGAATTCCCCTTTTATAATGGGTTGTATAAACAGAATTTGTTGTTATCGTAGAAAAATTAGCCCCAGAGATTTGTGCTGTATTTGTTATGGTATAGGGATATGCCAATAACGACCATAGCAAAGCAAGTATAAAAACTTTATTCTTCATTCCTTCTAAACCTATCCTGTATCTCAATAATTTTCTTTGGATATTTTTTTCTTAAAAGAGACCCAAAATATAACCATTTAAGCCTTAATTCATAAGGCTTTTCTTTATATCTTTCTATCACCTCATCATCCAAATAATATTCAAATCCTTCCTTTTCTTTCATTGTTTTATCCTTAAAAGATGCCTTATATCTGCCTCATCCTGCTTTCTGTTAGAAACCCTTTTCATCTCTATAAGGTCATCAATAGATATTACTGGAATAGAGGTGTTTTCTAATTGGATGTAATCTACATTCTCTATCCCCTTTTTATAATCCACCGGGCTATCTATTACAACATCTATTTCACTTATTTCCCAATCAGGATTTACTAATGTAAATGCCTTCATATTCTTATTTTTTATCCAGTCCTCCCTGTTCTTACAATTGGCAAAATCCATAATATCTACAGGAACCCTTGGTTTAAATCCCCATTCCTTCAAAAGGGAAGTAAATCTTTCTATATTTTTATCCTCTAAATCCAGAATTATGTCTATATCATAAGTCATTCTTGGAATCCCCTGAAGGTTCACAGCAAGACCTCCAACCACAATATACCTAATTCCCCCTTTATTAAACGCCCTAAATATCTCTAAATAATCAAGCATTTGAAATCTCCTTAATTAATGAGTCAATTAAATAATGCCTCTCTTTAATAGTTTTATATATTCCCAAGGCAATGTTTTCATTATAAAGATGAAATGCCTCCTTCAGACAAGACTTTGGAGAATAGCAAACAGTCCCTTCATCATCCAAAATTGCCTTCAGGGTCTTCCAGCAAAGCTCAAATGTAAACTCAAACCTTTGTATTGTCCCATCAAGGGCTAATGGGCTTTCTGAAAGAGGAATAGCCAAAGCCTCTTTCAGCCTTTCATAAGCATCCTTTAGTTGTTTTGAAAGATTATCCCTTTTCATATAGCAACTCTATATCCCTTAATGCCTCTTTAGAAAATTCATCATCCCTTTTACTAAAATCAACAACCTCAATAGTGTACAATGTATCTATCTTATCCAATTCATCATCAATCCTTGATAGCTCTAAAGAGCTTAATCTATTCTTTCCCATTATTCCTATATCTATATCACAATGGGGATTTTTATAATCCCTCCTTGCCCTTGAGCCAAAGAGAAAGACCCTTTCAACATCAGGGCAAGCCTTTAAAATAGCACTCATTATATCTTCTTGATGAATCAATCCCATTGTTTCTATATATCCTCTTTTTAAATGCCCTCTTGAAAGAGGAAGTAATACCTATTTCAAGTCTCATATAAAGCCTTTTTTACCTCATCAACACTACCAAACATATCCTACCCTCTTCAGGGTATAACTAAAACACCCTTCTCTTGGTCTGCATCAACAAATATTTGTAAAGCATTCTTTGACAACCTATCAGAGTCTGATAAATACCAATATAAAGAGCACGTGTCTACTATGAAAATTGGCAAATTAATCATTATTTCCCTCCCATTCCTTTTCCCATTCTTTCCTTATCCCTTTTAAGGCTCCTTGAATATCAAAACCGCTGTTCACCTTTCCCTTCCATATTCCTCTAAGTGAATGTATAGGTTTGGTAGAAAGTGGCTGGACTACAATAACTACTTCTGCTGGTCCTTTTGACAAACTGCAAGGAATATCAATCTGTAGCTTCCCATCCTCTTTTATTGTTGTCTCTAATGTTAAAGTTTGCATCTTATTTTTCTTTTTCTCTATTTCCCTTACTGAACCTTAACGCGGAATTGTACATATCTTTTTTTACCCTAATACACCTCATTATGGCTTCCGATATCTATCAGTAAGACCCTGTTTCCTTCTAAAAATTTGAAAATAATCCTCTTCTCATAATCCAAGCTAAAGCTCCACCATCCTTTAAGTTTTCCCGTTAATTTATGTGTTCTTAAACTTCCTTCAAAGGGATTTTTTGTAAATACCTCCAATTTTTCAAAAAATTTATCCTCTAGTTCCTTATTTTTGTAAATCATCTTTTTAAAAGCCCTCTTGAAAGAGGAACTAATACCTTTTCAAGTCTCATATATACCCAAACAAAATTGGTTTTCAGGTAATCATTTAAAAAATCCTAAACTCTAAACAAATCCAAAATTTTAGTTTTAGTGAATTGGTGGATTAGTGAATTGGTGAATTAGTCTAATTAACCAATCTCTAATTAACTAATCTCTAATTAACCAATCTCTAATTAACTAATCTCTAATTAACTTTTTCGTGCTTTGGATTTAAAATTTCTTTTTTTGTTTGATGTACATACAATACTTGAAATTCAATTGATTTTCAGTATAAAGCCTTTTTTATATCATTAATACCACCAAATTTTATCCTTCCTTCCTTATATTCCTTTAGGCTTTCTTCCCC
>JBFMDZ010000014.1 GCA_040753555.1 bacterium | reverse complement strand
GTTTTGATGGTATTTAACAAAAAAATCTATAAAGGAAAAAAGAGATTATCTTTTTGTGATGTGTTTTTGATATAATATATCCTGTTTAGAGGTAATTCTGGACAAAGGTAGCGAAATATAGGAAATTCAAAATTCTAAACATTTTTACTGCGATTTCCTCATTATAGAGGAACGTATTACTTGTTTTCCATCCTCTATATTACTTATAGTTTTGGGTATTTTTTCACAAACCCTCTTACCTGTTTTGCAAACATAAGCGTTCGTTCCTCTGAATTATATTGTTTTGAATTTTCAATTTTAGTCATTTGAATTTGTTTTAAGATTTCGAATTTCGAATTTCGGATTTCATTTGTTCCATTAAAGCTAAACACATACCAAATTTTAATCACCTTCCTTTAGGTAGGCAAACCATATCCTTCTCCTTTCAATGTATAGGTTGAAGCATCCTCAATCTTTACTCTTATAATCTTTCCAATTAAGGAAGGCTCTCCTTTAAATACAACCATTTTATCTGTATCTGTCCTTCCTATCAAGAATTTTTTATCTTTAAGGTTTTTCCCCTCAACAAGGACATTATATTCTTTTCCTATAAGGCATTTGTTTTTTTTAAAAGATATTTCATTTTGTATTTTAATAAGATGGTTTAGCCTTTCTATCTTTTCCTTTTCACTTAAATCCTCTTTTAATTTGTAAGCCCCTGTCCCTTCCCTTGGCGAATACTTAAACAAAAATGCTGAATCAAATTCTATTGCCTTTAATGCCTCTTGTGTTTTGCTAAAATCATCTTTACTTTCTGTTGGAAATCCAACAATGATGTCTGTTGTAATTGAAGGCTCTTCTAAGCTTTTTCTTATCTTCTCTACAAGTGTAATGTAATATTCAATTTCATAGCCCCTATTCATAAGGGAAAGAATTCTATTAGAGCCAGATTGTAAAGGAATATGAATTGAAGGACAAATGTTTTTGTTGTTGGCAATAGCCCCAATCATTTCTTCATTCATTCCCAAGGGATGTGATGTTATAAACCTTATTCTTAAAATACCCATTTTGGAAACAGAGGTTAAAATAGAGGCTAAATTCCCATCATTCAAATCCCTTCCATAGGATGTTATATCCTGACCAAGAAGGGTTATCTCCTTTATGCCATTCTTTAATAAAAATTCACATTCTCTTATGACCTCGTCCTTTTTTCTACTCTTAAGGCACCCTGTGGTATATGGAACAACGCAATATGAGCAATAATTAGAGCAACCAAAGGAGACTGGAACAAATGCCTTAATTCCTTTTTGACAGGGGAATGAAGGCTCATCTGATAGAGCCTTGTAAGATTTTCCCCTTATTGCCTCTTTTATCATTCCAATATTATTTGGAGAAATTATAAAATCAAGATGTGGGGATATTTCAAAAAGCTTATTACCAAGCCTTTCTGCCATACATCCAACAATGCCAATCTTAAGAGCCGGATTTTTTCTTTTTAATGATAAAAGTGAGTTAAGCCTTCCCAATGCCCTATCCTCTGCATGCTTTCTAACGCTACAGGTATTAAGAAGAATGACATCTGCTTCATTTTCATTTTCTGTCATCTCATAGCCTAATTGGGACAATTCCTCCCTATAGACAAGGGATGTGTATTTATTCATTTGACAACCATATGTCTTTATAAATGCCTTCATTTCAGTTTTGGTCAAAGGAAAATCTTTTTCTTTATTCTATATCAGCTGTCCATCAGATAGCCTAAAGAGCCTGTCTGCCATCTTTGAAAGCTCCTCATTGTGGGTAGCAATTATTAAAGATTTATTTTCCTTTTTAACAATGGATTTTAACATTTCATAGACCTCAAAGCTCATTTTTTTATCAAGAGAGCCTGTTGGCTCATCTGCAATAATTATCTCTGGAGAATTTATCAAAGCCCTTGCAATGGCTGTCCTTTGTTGTTCACCACAGGAAAGCCTATTTGGAAGATAGCTACATCTTTCAGATAACCCCAAAAATGATATAAGCTCAATCGCCCTCTCTTTTGCATTATTTCCAATAATATATGATGGAAGCAATACATTTTCAAGAAGGGATAAGTTTGAAAAGAGGTTATAAAATTGCAAGATAAACCCCATATTCTTTGCCCTAAATTTATTAAGAGAATCCTCTTTTAATGTAAAAATGTCAGTATCATTAAAAAGGACATTCCCAGCAGAGGGCTTTTCTATGCCACCTATAATATGAAGCAAGGTAGATTTTCCAACACCAGATGCTCCAACAATGGCAACAATCTCACCCCTTTTTATCTCTAACCCTATTCCCTTTAGAATTTCTGTTTCACCGTAAGATTTATATAGATTGCTTATTTTTACCATATAGCCTTAATTTAGCCGCAAAGTAGAAGCTATGGAGTAATATTTGGCCATTAAGTTTTGATTTGCCAAGTGTGCGCTCTTTAAAAACAATAGGAATCTCCTTAATCTTATGGCCTTTTTGATGACACTTATAAAGAATTTCTGTTAAAATCCAGGGCCCTTTTGACGAAAGATGCTCTATGTCTATTTCTTCAAGGCACCCTCTTTTAAACAAACGAAATCCAGATGAGCAATCAGAAACCTTAAATTTCAAAATGCTTTTTAATAAAAAATTTGCAAACCTACTTATTATCCTCCTTATAATCTGCCTTTTATATTCACCACCCCCTGGAACATAACGAGAGCCAATAACAACATCACATTCTTTTATTGCCTTTAAAAAATCTGGGATGTATTTTGGATTGTGCGAAAAATCGCCATCCATCTCCATTATATAATCATAGCCATTTCCTATTCCATATTTAAACCCATCTATTCCTGCCAGACCCCTTCCCCTTTCAGAATATCTATGAATTGCCTTTACTTGTGGCAAATTTTTACTTAAGTTCTCTACTATATCGCCTGTTTTGTCTGGTGAATTATCATCAACAACCAATATATCCAAAGCATCTATCTTTAAAGCCAAAATTGCCTCAATCAATGCCTTAATATTCTCACTTTCATTATATGTTGGAATAACAACAAGGGTTTTCATTTCACTGTCGCTATAAGCTACACCAGGTAGGGTTGTTTTTGCATTTTATAGGCTTCTGTCCAAAACATTTGCCACCTTTCTTGCTTCATCCATTAGAATAGCAAATTTTTTAGGCTTCAGGCTTTGCTCTCCATCAGAGAATGCGGACTCTGGATTTTGGTGAACCTCAATCATAAGGCCATCACATCCTGCCGCAATTGAGGATAAAGCAAGTGGTAAAACAAGATTCCATCTTCCAGCGGCATGGGATGGGTCAGATATAACAGGAAGGTGGGTAAGCTCTTTTAAAGCAGAAATCCCTGCGATATCCAATGTATTCCTTGAATGGTCAACAAATGTCCTTATTCCCCTTTCACATAAAATAACATAGGGGTTTCCGCCTGATAGGATATACTCTGCTGCCATTAGAAATTCTGTTATTGTAGCAGATAGACCCCTTTTTAAAACAACGGGTTTTTTTACCTTCCCAACCTCTTTTAACAATGAGAAATTCTGCATATTCCTTGCTCCTATCTGGATAATATCAACATATTTCATAAGAAGCTCAATATCTTTTGTATCCATAAGTTCAGAGACAATAGGAAGCCCTGTAATCTCGGATGCCTCTTTTAAATATTTTAGTCCATCTTCCTCAAGACCCTGAAAGGCATATGGCGATGTTCTTGGCTTGAATGCACCACCACGAATTATATCTGCTTTGCTTTCCTTTACAATCTTTGCTACCTCTATTATCTCCTTTTTTCCTTCAACAGAGCAGGGACCTGCCATTACAACAATTTTTTTTCCTCCAATAATTACGTTCTCAACATCTATTTGGGTATTCTCCTTCTTAAATTCTCTACTTGCAAGCTTAAATGGCTTAAGGATAGGCACAACCCTCTCAACACCAGGAAATGCCTCTAATTGATCCTTGTCCAATACCCTCTCATCACCAATAACATTTATTACTGTCCTCTCTACACCCTTTGAGATTATTGGCTTAAGTCCAGATGAGGAGATTTTTTCTGCTATATGATTAATCCTATCCTCGCTACAACCTAGCTCAAAAACTATAATCATTTTTGCCTTTAATGATAATCTTTCCTTTCCTTTCTTGTCAATTTTTCAATTAACTTATCAATAGAAAATGGAATATTCTTCGCAAACAATACCACAAATGATAAGCAAAAAAGGATGATGTCAAAGATAAAGGTAGCCTTTGCCTTAAACTTTGCTCCCTTGAAGCATCCACATTCAATATCAATACCCCTTATAATTGTAGAAAAAAGGGCAGAAATAAAAATAACAAGAAGAATTTGGGCTAATATAATTGCTATTCTTGTCCAAAATCCAATAATTAAGGCTATTCCAGCAAGAAGCAAAGAAAAGGAAAGAAAGAATGCGGCTGGTTTTATTAAAAACACGGGAAGGATTCTATAATTTTCAATAGACATTGCAAAGCCTATTGGGTCTATTATCTTTGGAATGCTTGAATAAATGAATAATCCACCAATTAAAATCCTTATAAAAAAGCCAAACCATTTCATTTAAATATTTTACAATTTCCAATTTAAAATTTAAAATTTAAAATTAAAATGTTTAAAGCAGGGTACATTTCTCTTGTTGGAAAGCCAAATGTTGGAAAATCAACCCTGATGAACACACTCTTAAAAGAAAAGGTTTCATCTGTTACACCAAAGCCACAAACAACAAGGCATCAAATACTTGGGATTTTAAACCTTCCTGATGTTCAGGCAATATTTATTGATACACCTGGTTTAATGGCAAGACAGAAGGATAAATTAGATGAAAGGATGGTAGGGAAGGCAAGGTCTGCCATTATGGATTCTGATATTTCTCTTTTAATGGTTGAGCCTTATGAAAAAGAAATAATTTCAGATTTTTTTAAAAGAGAAAATACAATCCTTGCCATCAACAAAATAGATAAAATAAGTAAGCCAGATCTCCTTCCCTTGATAGAATATTACAACAACCTAGACCTATTCCTAAAGATAATCCCAATCTCTGCCAAGAAAGGGATAAATTGTGATTCCTTGCTTTTTGAAATTATTTCCCTTCTTCCCCTTCATCCACCATTCTATGATACTGACATTCTCTCTACACATCCAGAAAGGTTCTTTGTAGAAGAGATAATCAAAGAAAAAATCTTCTTATGTTATGGTGATGAAATCCCTTATGATACAGCCGTTGTTGTTGAGGAATTTAAGGAGAGAGAAGATGGAAAGGATTATATCAGGGCTATTATCTATGTCAATAGAACAAGCCAAAAGGGAATCTTAATAGGAAAAAAGGGAGAGGCATTAAAAAGGATAGGAGAAAGGGCAAGAAAAGAGATTGAGGCATTTCATAATAAACCTGTATACCTTGAGCTTATTGTAAAAGAAAAGAGGGATTGGAGAAAGAAGGATAAGATATTAAACGAATTTGGATATTAAAAAGATATAACCTTACTCAACTTCTTAAATTCCCTGTTTTTAGGCACTATGATATTAATTTCTCTTGTTTTCTAAGCCTCAATTCCATCTCTTTAAGTATGCAATCCTTACATATTTTTCTGTTTTCATTTTTAAGAAAAAGATTGAAGAAAATTTAACATATCTTTATAATAGAGGGTGAATAGTTACAAAATATTTTGCATTGTTGTTTTAGTTTTGTGCTTTAAATTTTAAGTTTTCTAAGATGGATCAGGCAGAAAGATTAAGGGAATTAGCAAAGGAAAGGAAAAGGGATTCTGTTGAAATAATTACAGTAACCTCTGGAAAGGGCGGTGTGGGAAAGACAAATATTTCTGTTAATCTTGGAATATCCTTTGCCCTTGCAGGAAGAAAGGTTCTTATTATTGACGCAGACCTTGGACTTTCTAATGTAAATATTGTAGCAGGTGTTGTTCCACCCCCAAGGTATAACCTTTTTCATGTTATTAAAGGAGAGAAAAAGATTGATGAAGTTGTAGCAGATGGCCCTTGTGGAATAAAGATAGTAACAGGTGCAATTGGCATATCAACCCTGGCAAACCTCTCTCCAAAGAAAAGGGATGAATTGATTGAACAATTGTCAGGGATGTCTAGTATCGCTGACCTTATTTTTATTGATACCTCTGCTGGTCTTTCTGGAAGGGTGCTTTCATTTGTTTTGGCAGCAGACAAGGTTTTGCTTGTTACAACACCAGAACCAACAGCCATTGCAGATGCGTATGGAATAATAAAGGCTGTATCTTTCAGAACAAAGGATTTGGATATAAGGCTTATTGTCAATCGGGCAAAGACAATAGAGGAGGGAGAGAAGGTAGCAAATAGGATAATGGAGATAGCGGGTCAGTTTCTGGGAATGCAGGTTAAAAAAATAGGCGTTCTCCTTGATGACAGGAATGTTGAGGAATCTGTTAGGGAGCAATCTCCCTTCTTTCTTGCCCATCCAAAGGCAAGGGCAACCCAATGTATCTACAACATAAGAAATACAATGGCAAATATCCCATTCCCTGAAAATGGAGGGATGGGCAATTTCCTAAAAAAGCTCTTTAAAGCAGAGCATATGGAATTTGCAAAGGATGAGAATTAGGATCTTACCCTTCTTATCTTGCGCCAAAATCCACCCCTTCTTCCTGTTCTCCTGAAATAGCCAGAGATACTTTTTCCACCGGAGTTTATATGTGAAGAAACCCAATATTTTTTATTTGCCTTAATATTTTCTATTATTAAGCTTGGATGCTGGTAGTATTCCTGCTTTTTATGGCAGGTATAACAAAGGGTTATAAGATTTTGCAGGCTATGTATTCCACCATAGGATATAGGCATTATATGATGTATATGTAGCTTTTTTGTCTTTCCACAAATCCTGCATTTATATCCATCCCTTTCTAAACATTTGCTTTGCCTCTCTTTCCAATCTGGCGGATAGCCTTTAAATCTAATAAATTCTTCATCTAATTCTTCATCAAAAACAACATCAAGTATAGCCAATAGTGCATTTGGTTCTTTTCTTGGAATCTCTGGAGGCTCTTCATAAGAAATCTTTATGTTTAATAAAACCATCCTAATAATAAGGAATGCCCCTGATATTAAAAAACAAAAGGCAAAGATAGTTTTATTGCCTTTCTCAAAAAGAAATAGAAAAAATGGAACAAAGAGAGAAATTACTAAAAGATATAAACTTACCAACGCAAATCCTTTAAGCCTCTGATGTTTGAGCCATTTATCCTTATATTTTAATTCCCAGTTTGCCTTTTTTTCTTGATAGCTTTGATGCTCAAGAAAGAATTTCTCTCCTCCATCTTTGTCAAAATTATATCTACAGGGAAAACAGAGAAAGCCCTTTAATCCCCTTATTGCAGGCTCATTGCTTAAACTTCTTCCGCAATTACAGCATTTTCTTTCCAATTTTACCTGTATCAAGAAAAAGGCATTTTTTATTCAGGCTTTGTTTGTAGATAAACCTTATTTCTGGGTTTGCTACAATCAATGTTTTTATGGTCTCACCTATATTTCCTAATGGCTTTCTGTCAATATGGCTTAATTTAAATGAGGCAAAAACCTTTGTTCCTTTATCTGGTTTTGATTCTATAGAAAAAGAGCCTTCTGCCTCCTTTGCTGATTGAGCAAGAAGCGATAATCCCAATCCTATCTTCTTTCCCTTTGTTGAAAAGAATGGAGAGGTCGCCTTTTTTAATGTTTCTATATCCATTCCCTTACCATCATCTATTATTGCAATTGTAAGAATATCAACCTTTGTATCCTCTGTTATTTCAATCCTTATTTTCTTTGCCCCTGCCCTTATTGAATTCTCTGCAATATCAAGGATATGTAGTGAAATATCTTCCATCTTTTAAAGCACATTTTAGCTCAAAAATGCTTGGTTTTTCAATATCAAAGATTGTGCATCTTAATCCAATATCATCTAAAAAATGGGCATCAGAGCTAGCTATGCCTCCTTTTCCCTCAATCCCATCAAGCTCTAATTCGCTTGGAATAAATCCAAGCTGAAAGGCTATTCCAAATGCCCTTTCTGGGTGTGGTGCAATGGCTATTCCTCCCAATGAATGGATAAGAGAAACCATCTCATTGGCTGATATGCCTGTTGCAGAAATAAGAAGCCTCTGGTTAAAACCTAAAACATTATCCTCCTCATCAACAATTACCTGCTCTCCAAATACATTTTTTTGTGGAATATCATCATAGAGCCTTTTTTGAAAAGATAAAAGGGCTTTTTCATCCCCAAATAATGCCAGGATATGAACCTCCTCTTTTGTTGTTGCCTCAATCCCTCCAAGGACAAAAATTCCCTCTTTTTCCCCAATTTTCTTTGTAACCCCTACATTCTCTGCTGAGTTATGGTCTGTTATCCCAATAATATCAATGCCTATCTCCTTTGCTTTTTTTACTATTGCCTTTGGTGTCATATCAAAAGAAGCACAGGGAGAAAGGAGGGTGTGGATATGAAGATCTGCTTTAAAAAGCATTAACCAGGGATTCCAAGCTGATACAGCCTTCCTGCAAGCTCAAAAGAAGAAAATGGACAACTTAGAATGGGGATATCCTCATCCTCTGCCTTTTGTAATGTATCAGGGTCAGGCTTTCTATTATTCACAAGGATTACCCCTGAAAGCTCCTTCATAGATGCAACAGCAATGATATTCTGATGAACCTGAAGGGTTATCCAGATATCCCCTCTCTTTGCATTTGCAAGGACATCGGATAAAAGGTCGGAGCAATACCCTCCTGTTATCTCTCTATCCAATTGCTCTCTTCCTGTAATTACAGAAAGGGAAAGGCTTTCTACAATATCCTTTACTTTCAATTTATTATGCGAAATTGTCCAAGAAGGTATGAATATCCTTTTGGTATATCTCCTTTAGTTTAGTAGCATCCTCCATAACAATTTTAACCTTTCTTGCATCTAGTTCGTAAGAATAGGCATGCCTGAAAAAGTGTCTAAAAGAGCGAAGATTGTCTAACAAGATGTAGCTTTCCTGTGATAACAAAGCTGGTCTAACCCCTTCTATAGGTATAGTCATTCGCTTAAGTAGCTCTATGTGATACTGTCCTTTATCCTGAATATAATTCTCAAAGGCATTTGCTATAATCTTGAATAAATCCTCAAAGGCACAATAGAGATTATGCAATTGATAACCTATGCTCTCAATACCAGATTCGCCCTTTTCATAACTACGCTTTTTAAGTTTGGTATAGATATTCTCTATTTCCCTCTTTTCTGCATCTATCTCAGCCTTTAGTATAGCTAGTTTTTCCTCATCCATTTTATCCCTTCTTTTTTTATCTTCTCAGAAAGCCTATGGCCTTCCAATTGTATAACATCTACATCAATGCCTATCTCCCTTGAAAGATAAGACATTACATTGAAAAATTCCTCATCCCTTAATCCAATAAAACCAATATCAATGTCTGAGTTTTTTAAAAATCCGTGTGGCTTATCTATTGAACCAAATAGATATGCCTCTTTAAAAAAAACCTCTTGGTTTAATTTATCCAGGATAGCAAAAAGTTTTTTTATCAAATAAAGCCGCAATTCTTCTTGCTCTTGCCTTTGTCGTTCAATAGCCTCATCAAGTAAGTGCGTTGAAAACCCCTGCTTCATTTTGACTATTATATACCCTTATCTTCTATATTTTTTAAATATCTCTTAATCCTTTCTATAACCCCAAAAATTCTTTTTGCCTTCTTTATAATTTCATTATAGAGGTCTTTTAATTCCTCGGGCAAATAAGAGTGAGAAATTTTGTTTCTTAATAGCCTTGCCTCCATCCAAAATTCAATCTCATCAATAATATTTAATTTCTGCATATTTAACAACCTATCCCTTAGTGTATCACTAATCTCTGAATATAAAAACAGCTCTATGCCCTTAAAAAAATTTAAAAAAAGCTCCATACATTTTTCAAATCTAAATGCGAGGGAATCGTAATACTCAAGTTCTTCGGGGCTATATATCTTTTTTTCTCTATAGGGTTTAAATTTTTTAACAGATGCCTTAAGTAAAAGGTTTGCTTTTTTTAGATCCTCAAATTCTTTCAATATCAATTCTCTTTGCATTTTTTAATATCTCCTTACAAAATAAACCGTTATTATACACAATAACATCAATCCTTTGTTCGCACATAGAAAAAAAGCTTGCCTCAATTTTTAAAGCCAGCTTTGTTGGGTTGCTCTTTGTTCCTTTAGGAATCAACAATATATCAATATCCCCTCCATTTTTTGTCTTATTTATTCGTGAGCCAAAAAGAAAAGTTTCTCCCTTAAATCCCTGCAAGGCAAATTTTAATGCCTTTTTTTCATTATTATCTAATCGCATAGTATTATTTTCCCAATATCCCCTGTATTACTTTCAATTTATATTTACCCTAAAGATAAGGCTTGTTCCCAAACCGACCTCTGATTTTATTTCAAAAGCATCAGAGCAATTTTTTATATTATAAAGCCCCATTCCTGCACCAAAACCAAGCTCCCTAACCCAATCAGGTGCTGTTGAAAATCCAGGTTCCATTGCTTTTTCTACATCGGGAATTCCAGGGCCTTCATCATCTACATCAACATCTATTCTATCTTGAAAGACAAAGGCTTTTATCGTTCCTCTTTTTGCATATATAACAACATTCATCTCTGCCTCATAGCTTGCAATGGCAAGCCTTCTTATAATATTCGGATGTATTCCAAGCCTTTTCAGGGTCTTCTTAAGCCTACTTGATCCCCTTCCTGCTATTTTAAAATCACCACCCATTATTTCATACTCAAGGATTATTTCCTTCTTGTCTGCTAAGACATCCTCAAAAAAATGGGAAACCCTATAGCCCTTAATCTCCTCCTCTTGATACTTGTTCTCAAGGGTTTTAAGAAATCCATGGATAACATCGGTCTTTGTAAGTATACCAACAAGTTTTTTATTGTTGTTAATAACGGGAAACCTTCCATAATTAAACTTTTCAAATTTATTTAAGGCATTGATAAGGGCTTCCTCTTCAAATAGCACCTTAACATCCCTTGACATTTTCTCTTTTATTAAAATATTTTCCTCCCTGTTTATTATCGCCTTGATAAAGTCCTCAAGGGTTATAATTCCAATAAGCTCATTATTCTCAACGACAGGCATTCCTGATATTCTCCTATCCCTCATAATCTCCCTTAAGTCTCCCATTTTAGAATCACCTGATATGCTTAAGACATTTTTATTCATTACAGATGAAACCTTAATATCATATGCTATTTCTTTAAGTAGATTATTTTCCATAACAGCCAGGAAGATCGGCTTTATACAGCCTTCCGCAGGATTCATACATTGGAAGACCTGTCCTTAAAAGGGGGATTCCTATCTCTTTGGCAAGGGAAATTGTCTCATCAGATGGCATCTTTCCCCGAACAAAGCATATTGCCTTTATATTTACCATCTCTGCTGTCCTTATAACCTGGGGGTTTATAAGACCTGTTAAAAGGAGGGAATTGCTCTTTACAAAGGCTAAAACATCGCTCATTAAATCAGAGCCACAAGCCATTTCTATTTCTATATCCTCATCAAGAGAAAATATAACCTCTCCCTCTAAATGGCTTTTTATTTCAGATAATTTCATTCATATTTTTCAAGGATTTTCTCTATCTTTCCCTGCTCTAAATGGCCATGAACATCCTCATTTATCATCATAACAGGAGCAAGACCACAAGCACCAACACAACGGACAGCTTCAAGGGAAAATCTTCTATCCTCTGTTATCTCTCCTGCGTCTATCTTAAGAACCTCCTTTATCCTATCAAGGATAGCATCAGCTCCCTTTACATAACAGGCTGTTCCAAGGCAGACCCTTATAACATTCCTTCCCCTTGGTTTTATTGAAAAGAATGAATAGAAGGTAACAATTCCATAGACTATGCTCCTTGAAATGTTCAAGCCATCAGCTACCCTGTGTAATACCTCTTTTGGAAGATAGCCGACAATTCCCTGTGTCTCTTCTAAAACAGGGATAACAGAGCCTGGCTTATTCTCATATTTTTTAATTATCTCATCAATCTTTGCCCAATCTATACCGTTCATCCCTTAATTTTACAAAAAATTAGCAAAATTTGCAACATTTTTCATATCTTCTGGAGGCTCTATCTTAAACTCAAGGGATTTATTTGTTATTGGATGGGGAAAGCTCAAAGAAAATGAATGAAGGGCTTGTCTATTGATTATAGCTGATTTTTTCCCATATGCCTTATCACCAAGGACAGGGTGTTTCATATTTGCCAGATGAACCCTTATTTGATGCGTCCTTCCTGTTTCAAGGGAGACCTCTAATAATGACATATCCTTTCTTCTTTCTAATACCTTGTAAAATGTCTTTGCTTCCCTCATTTTCCTTCCATAAGGCTTCATCAATACCCCTCCTTTTTTGGGCCTTCCAATGGGAATTGAAATTTCTCCCTTATCTAGAGCTACATTTCCAGAAACAAGAGCAAGATACCTTCTTTTGACAACACGCTCTTTTATCATTTTTACCAGGTTTTTATATGCCTCTTTTGTTTTTGCTATAACAATAAGCCCGGATGTATCCTTATCAAGCCTGTGGACAATCCCTGGTCTATCTGGATTACCTGTATCTGGAAGAGAGGTATGAAAAAGCAAGGCATTAACCAATGTTTCCTTCCTTATCTTTGCCGTTGGATGGGTAACCATACCAGCTGGCTTATTGACAACAATTATATCAGCATCCTCGTAGACAATATCCAAAGGGATATTTTCTGGTTTAATTGTTTCGTCAGGAAGAATAACCTCAATCTTTTCTCCTATTCTTATCTTATGGTGTGGCTTTATAAATTTTTCATCTACCTTAACTAATCCCTCTTTTATCAAAAATGCTACCTTTGACCTTGATAAATTAAGCCTTTTTGATAAAAATATATCAATCCTCTCACCTTCAATATCAGAAATAATTACCTTAAGGTTGCAATCCATTTCTATTTTTATTATACTTGCTTTATGGTAATATATCCAGCAATTGATATTAGGGAAGGAAGGGTTGTCAGGCTTACACAGGGCGATTTTGAAAAGGAGAAGATTTATTCAGAAAACCCTGTTGATGTTGCCTTTGGTTGGAAGGAAAAAGGAGCATCCGCCCTTCATATTGTAGACCTTGATGGTGCATTCTTTGGAAAACCACAAAACCTTGATGTAATTCAGGAAATTGTAGACAAGGTAAGAATTCCAGTTCAGATGGGAGGAGGGATAAGGAATTTTGAAATTTTAGAAGGGATTATGGATATAGGTATAAATAGGGCTGTTTTGGGAACATCTGCCATTCTGGATGAGCTATTCTTAAGAAAGGCATTGTTAAGGTTTTCCGAGAGAATCCTTGTTGGATTAGATGTTAAAGGAGAAAAAATTGCTATCTCTGGCTGGCAGAGATTAACCGATTACAAATTAGATGAACTATTGCTTAAAATGGGAGATTTGGGCTTAAGAGAGGCTATAATTACAGACATTGAAAGGGATGGGATGATGAATGGCCCAAACATTTCCTTATTTGAAAGCCTTTTAAAACATATCCAGCATATCAAGATAATTGCAAGTGGCGGCATAAGCACAATGTCTGATATAATGCATTTAAGCAGGCTTCCTATATCAGGTGTAATCATAGGAAAGGCATTATATGAAGGAAAGATAGACCTTGGGGGGATGGTAAAGTTACTAAAGGATGGATAATTCAAAATGTAAAACTCAAAATGCAAAATGCAAAAATGTGGTAAAAATTTATTAAAAATGTCATTAGTTTTTAGTTTTGCGTTTTAAATTTTAAGTTTTCTAAGATGGATAAATTTGTCATTGAGGGTGGGAAACCATTAGACGGAGAGATTAAGGTATTTGGGGCAAAGAATGCTATTCTTCCAATGATGGCTGGAGCTATTCTATCAGAAGGAAAGACCATTATCAGAAATGTCCCAAATATCCGTGATGTCTCTGTTTTTATAAAATTGCTTGAGCATTTAGGTGCATCTTGCTTTTACAACAACCACACATTAGAGATAGATACAACAAATGTTAATAAAACAGATGCACCCTATGAGCTTGTCTGCCAGATGAGGGCAGGGTTCCTTGTTGCCGCTCCTCTATTGGCAAGGCTTAAAAAGGCTTGCGTCTCTTTCCCTGGGGGATGTGCTTTGGGAGCAAGGAATATAGACATCCACCTTAAGGGATTTGAGAAATTTGGGGCAAAGATAAAAGAGGAAGGGGGCTACATTACATTAAGTGCGGATAAGCTAAAGGGATGCGAGATTTACCTTGATTATCCAACCCATACAGGAACAGAGAATCTTATAATGGCAGGCGTATTGGCAGATGGAAAGACAATAATTGAAAATTGTGCAAAAGAGCCTGAAATCGTTGATTTTGCTTTATTTCTTAAAAAGATGGGTGCAAAAATAGAGGGAGAAGGAAGCTCCACAATTATTATTGACGGTGTTTCCTCTCTTGTGCCTTGTGAATATTCTCCCATTCCGGATAGAATAGAAGCAGGAACATTCCTCATTACAGGTGCAATTACAAAGGGAAGGGTATTTGTCCAGAATGCAATATACGAGCATATGAGAGGTTTAATTGCAAAGATGTCTGAAATGGGTGTTATAATTAAAAGAAAGGATTCTGGCATAGAGGCAATTGGAAAAGAAAGGCTTAAGGCAACAAATGTTATCACAGGCCCATACCCGTCATTTTCCACCGATCTTCAGCCATTAATCTCCTCTTTAATGTGTATTGCAAGTGGAACATCCATTGTAAAGGAGACCGTGTTTAATGAGAGGACAAGCCATATCTTTGAACTTTCCAGGATGGGAGCAAAGATAAGGATAACCGGAAGCGAGATTATTATTGAGGGTGTAAAAAACCTTTCGGGTGTAAACATTATGGCATCAGATATAAGGCAGGGAGCGGCATTAGTTTTAGCAGCCCTTTCTGCATCCGGAAAAACCATAATTGACAGGGTCTATCATATTGACAGGGGATATGAATGCCTTGAGGAGAGGCTGGTAACCCTTGGGGCAAGCATCACCAGGATTAAGGAGTGAGCATATCAAAAGAGAGAAAAAATGTATAATCAATCTCTTTCATTCCTAAAACCTAAACTCAAGGCTTATATAAGAGCCATAGCCGAGATAATCCCTTCCTGCCTTTACCCTGTCTTTAAAGTATGAGGGGTTAAGACCTAGTGCAAATGAAGGTTGATCTTTTCCATAAGGTATAATTTTTGGTAATATTTTTACAATCTTACCTACCTTCCCTATAACCTTTATGCTAAGGGATGTTTTTTATAATCTTATGAAGAATGCCTCAGAGGCTTTTAAAGAAAGAGAAGGAATGGGAAATGTAAGGGTAAAAATAAACAAGCCTGCTGATTTTGTTGAAATAAGGGTGATAGATGATGGCCCTGGTATTAGCAAAGAGGATATTCCCAAAATATTTGAGCCATTCTTTATTACAAAGGAAAAAATAGGAACAGGCCTGGGGCTTTCTATTTGTAAAGCCATTATAGAAGAGCATAAAGGAACAATTGAGGTAGAAAGTATGCCAAAGATGACAAGTTTTATTATAAATCTGCCTGTATGTTGAACATTTATACCAACTTAAATTTTTACTTCCCTTAAGAATTTTCCGCTCTCCTCTGGAATTGATGCATTTATAAACATACCACTACCTAGCTCAAACCCTGCGGCTTTGCTTATCCTTGGGACAATTGAAAGATACCAGTGAAAGTAATTTACCCTTGTAAAATCTGTTGGTGCTGACCTTATAACATAGTTAAAATCTGGATTATTTATCCCAAAATAGAGCCGGAAAAGAACATCCTTTAGAATCATTGCTAAATCCATAATTTCATTATCTTTTATGTCCCCAAATTGTGGGTAATGCCTCTTTGGAAGAAGCCACAAATGGAATGGAGAGAATGCCGCATACGGAACAAAGCAGACAAAGGAGGCATTTTCTGCAACAATCCTTATTCCCTCCTCTATTTCATCCTCAATCATCTGACAAAAAACACACCTTTGGTGGTCATCATAGTATCTCATTGCCTCCTCAATCCTTGCCCTTATATGACTTGGGACAACCGGTGTTGCAACCAGTTGGGAGTGTGGGTGTTCAAGGGATGTTCCAGCAGCCTCTCCATGATTTTTAAAAATAATAATATGGTCTATCCTTGGGTCATTTGAAAGCCATAGATACCTTTCTCTGTAAGAAAGAATAATGTCTTTTACATAGGATATGTCAAGGAGGGCTGTTGTAAGATTGTGCTTAGGGGTTTCAATAATGACCTCATGGTAGCCAAAACCAGGCATATGCCTCTTAAGCCCTATAAGGTTTGGTTTGTCATTGCTAATCTCTGGAATAAGTGCGGCAAACTTGTTTGGAATAACCCTTACTTTCCATCCCTGTTCATCCTTAATAGAAAAGGTATCAGGAGGGCACATAGCCTCATTTCCGGGGCAGAATGGACATTTTTCCACAAATTCAGGAATTATTTTCTTCTCTTCTTTCTTTACAAAATCCTCAGGCCTCCTTGCCCTCTCCTTTGCAATAATGACCCACTCCTTTGTCGCTAAATTCTGTCTTAACTCTGGCATCCTTTTATTATATATTCCCTCATAAATTATTGCAATATTTTTTGGTTAAATCCTTAATAAACTTAATGCAATCTTCCTTTACATCCTTGCTCTCCAATATTGCAGAAGCAACAGCAATTGCATCTGCAGACCTTACCTTTTCTAAATTTTCCAATGTTATTCCACCAATAGCAACAATGGGGATTTTTATCTTTTGCTTTACCTCCTTGATTATTTCATAGCCAATGGGAGAAAGTTCGGGCTTTGTCTTTGTTTTAAATATAGGACCTAATCCAATATAGTCCGCACCATTCAATTCTGCCTTTATTGCCTCATCCAGGCTATGGCAAGAGACACCAATTATTCCAGGAAACCTTTCTCTTGCATATTGTATTGGAAGGTCATCTTGTCCAAGGTGCAAGCCATCAGAAGATACCGCCAATGCAACATCTAGCCTGTCATTGATTATCAGGGTAATCTCATCTGAGAGGCTTCTTATTTTCTCTCCTATTTTCAAAAATTCCCTAATATTGCCCCTTTTGTCCCTTAGTTGGATTATCTTAACACCCGCATCAATTGCCTTTTCTACTACATCTATAGGTTCACACAACCCTGTATCAATGATTAAGTATAAACCCTTTATCCTTGGCTTAAACAAAGCCTTTTCTATTGCATAGACGCTATACCTTATCTTCCTAAAATCGCTGCCTAAAAATTCCTCAAGAACCCTTAAAGCCTCCTCTGTTCTTTTTATGTTTGCCTGCAAAATTTCCTTCCAATTATCCTTTTTATAATCTTCTATTTTTGTCCCAATATCTCCCTCAATATCCCTTTCTTTAAGAAGAAGGGATGGAGGTAGAGAAAGTGAGGCAATCCTATGCCTTATTTTCTTTATCTTTTCCGTAATTTCCCTGTCTTCTAATATAAACCTTGCAATATCCTCTATAACCCTTAAGCCCTCCCTTACCCTATTGAGATTGGCATCAATAATTCTTATATTCATTTTGAAAGCAAAAGGGAAAAAAGGCAAACAATTCCTGAAAGATACATAAGAATTTTAAAGTCATAATTAGAAAGGATTAAGCCACCCAAGATTGGACCAATCACAGAGGCAAGACAGACCAGGGAATAAAGAATTCCACTTACGGTTGATTGCTCCCTATTTTTGGAAAGGAGTTCCTGAAGAGAGCCGACTTGTAATGTAGTATAGGAAAGACCAAGCAATATCTGGATGGGAAGGATATAGAAGAACGAAGGAGAAATGCCATATCCCAGAAAGACAAATGCGGATGCAAGAAGCCCTGTTTTTATAAGAATGGTATTTCTATGGCTCTCAACAAATGGTGTAATGAGAAATTGGGAGAATGTATTTAAAAAATAGGCAATTCCTACCCAAAACTTGGATGCACCAAGGGATACAAGAAAAAGGGGAAAGATTGCCCAGATAGATGTGGCAGAAAGGCTTCTTAAGAAATAGGGAAGATATACCCCCATATTTCTTTTAAAAACACCAAAGAATGCCTTGATTTCTATCTTTTCTTGGGAAAAATTCCTCTTTTCCCCCCTTGCAATAAGGAATCCCATAAAAAATAAAGAGCTACTTAAAAGAAATATAGCCTTATAGCTTTGAATAAAACCTGCTAATATACTTCCAAATGCCCAACCAAGTGAGCCATATCCTACGAACCTTCCCATCATTCCATTCCTGTGGTAAAATCCATAGACCGATAAAGCCGCAGGATACATCCCGCAAACAAGACCCGTGATAGCCCTTATAAAGAGCAAGGAGCTTGGATTCTTTATAAAGATATGACAAAAGATCATAATTGAGGAAAGAAGAAGCCCCAGAAAAAGAAATATTCTTCTTTCAAACCTATCAGAAAGAAAACCAAAGAGGGAAAAGCTTACAAATGCTAAGCCATTAAAAGTGGCAATTACCAATCCAATAAAGAAAAGGGAGGCGTTTAGCTCTTTGGCAAGAAGGGGAATAAAGACAGAGGAGGACATTAATCCCGAATATGTCAAGAATTGAATAATATTAGTCCTCAAATCCTTCTTCCAATAAGAAAGCCAATAATACAAGAAAGGAGGAGAATTAGGGTCTTTAAAATGCCAAAGCTTATGATAAGAAGACCGAAGAATAGCCCTATACATCCACCCAAAAATGCATTTGGGTTCTTCTCTATATACCCCTTTATTAGCTCAAAAAATCTCATGTCAACCTCCTTCTTCGTTTTATATGATTTATATAGACCATTTTTCTATAATCTCTTATCATTATTTCATCCATTAGATTATCTATCTCTTTGTTTATGTTATTTCCTATTCCCTCCATAGAAGAGGAAAATCCTGTCGCAAATATTTTAAGGTCAACAATTTTATCCCTTATTGAGACCTTACAAGACATCTTATCAATCCCATCTATCTCTATTTGGTTTATTAAATCCTCTACGGCTGTTTTTGTTATTCTAATTAAGCCATTTTCAGAAGCTATATCTATACCATCATCAGAAGAAAAAAACCTCTTTTCAAGGGATAAAACAAGGAGGCTTATGCCAAATAAAACAAAGCCAATAATGGCAATTCTATAATCAATAAAAGGGGTAATTTTACTAATTGGAATCGTATTTAGCCCAAGAAGGATAAAAAGCCAACCAAAAACAATAAGAAAGAATACAAGAATAAAGAGAGAAATTCTAAAGATAATGCTCATTTTAATCTCCTTTCCTCCTTTTCTACTATTTCAACACCCTCAACAAAGACATTTACCTCAACCACCCTTAAGCCTGTCATATCTTGAATTGCTTTTTTTACAGCCTCCTGGACAGAAAAGGAGACATCAAAAATCTTTACCCCATATCTTAAAATTATTGAGACATCAACAATAACCTCCTCCTGCCCAACCTCTACCTTTACCCCTTTTGTAACCTGTCCTCTAGTTAAGATATTGACAATTCCATCTCTTATACCTCCACTTAAACCAACAACACCATCAACATTTGATGCTGTAATACCAGCAATTGATGCTATTGCTTCATTACTTACCTTTACCTCGCCTATTTTTCTTTCCATTTTTTATCCATATACCTCCTTTTCCAAAAATTTCCTTATCTCCTCTGGTTTTGTTAAAGAAAGGGTTTTTTCTGCTATTTGCTTTGCTTCATCCATTGTTATATTTCTTATTGCCTTTCTTATTCTTCCCATTACATCCCAATTGACACTTAACTCATCAATTCCTAATCCAAGAAGGAGGGGTGTATATAAAGAATCTGATGCCATTTCACCACACATCGCAACCCACACCCCAGATTTATGACCAACATCAATAACATTTTTTATAAGCCTTAAAATTGAAGGATGTAATGGCTCGTAAAGATAGGCTGTATCAGGGCTCGTTCTGTCAACAACAAGGGTATATTGAATTAGGTCATTTGTGCCAATAGAAAAGAAATCTACAAGCTCTACCAATGTATCAGCTGCAATAGCAGAGGAGGGCGTCTCAATCATTGTCCCTATCTCTATATCCTCATCAAATTCTTTTCCCTCCTTTTTAAGCTCATCACTTGCCTCTTTCAAAAGAGCGATTGCTTTAATCAGCTCATCAGCACAAGTAACCATAGGAAACATAATCTTAATATTCCCCATTTTATTTGCCTTTAGTATTGCCCTTAGCTGGGTTTTAAATATCTCCTTATATTTCAATAAAAGCCTAATTGCCCTCAAGGAAGAAGAAAAGGATTTTTCTTTTAAAAACAAGGGTATCTTATCCTCACCAATATCAAGTGTTCTTATGGTAACATAATGTGGATAGGCAATCTCTCCTATCTCTGAATAGACCCTTGTTTGTTCATCTTCATCTGGAATATCTAACCTATCAACGAACAAAAACTCTGTCCTGAATAATCCTATGCCATCAGCATTCTCTTTTCTTATCAAATGTACCTCATCAGCAAGCTCAATATTTGCAGAGAGGTTTATCCTATGTCCATCCTTTGTCTTTGAGGGAAGATGGACAAGGCCTTCCTTAAAATATTTCTCAAGCTCCTCCTCCTTCTTTCTCCTTTGATACAATTCCTCCTCTTTTTTTCCTGGATTTACTATAACCAGCCCCTTTCTTCCATCAAGGATTATAATATCATCTTGTAAAACAATATTCTCAATATCAGAAATCCCAAGAACAGCAGGGATTCTTAAAGCCCTGGCAAGGATTGCCGCATGGGATGTCTGCGTTCCCATACTACATAGAATTCCTGCAATCTTTTCCTTTGGGATAGAGGCAGTATCATAAGGCGAGATATTTCTTGCAACAAGAACAACCTGTTCATCTAAATCCTCCAACCTTTTATAATCCCTTTCACCAAGATGATAAAACATCTTTGACGAGATATCATGAAGAATTTCAATAGTTCTTCCAGCTTGACCAGAATGCAAAGATAGATTATCAATAACCATGCGGACAGCCTCTTGAAAAGCATAGGAAGCATTTACCCCCTTTTCTATATTTTTCTCTGCAACGGGAATAAGCGTTGGGTCATTTAATAAAGCGAGGTGAACATTAAAGATATCTGAAAACTTAGCCCCAAAATCATCTTTTATCTTCTCCATTACTGTTGATATTTCCTCTTTTGTCTTCTCCAGCGCATATTTTAACATAGCCTTTTCTTCTTTGCGTTCTTTTTCCTTTAACTCCCTTTTTATAGGCATCTGCCTTCCAAGGCTAAAGAGATATGCCTTTCCTTTAACAATCCCAGAGGACGCACCAATCCCAGAAAACCTTTTAATCTTCATTAAATTTCGTTGAAACCTTTGATTTGTTGTAATAATAACATTACCCGATAATTCTCCTTTTCAATACCTCATAAAATTTTTCTCTTTTTCTAATCATAATTATTAAAACAATCTTTTCTTTTGGATAAATCTCATATACAATTCTATATTCTGTTCCCTCATAAGAAAAATGATAAGACCATAATCCCTTAAAACAAGAAGAAAGTGGTTCAGCGATATAGGGATCTTTCTCAATCTTTCTAATCTCCTCATTTCTTATCTTCTCCTTAAGCCTTTTATCTAGCCTTTTAATATCTTTTCTTACAGCAGATAAAAAGGCTATTGTGTACATTCTTCAAATAAATCTTCTTTTGTAATTGTTCTGGCCTTGCTAAGTTCTTTCTTTGCATCTTGCCACCTTTCTTTTATTTCTTTGGAAAGGTTTGGTGTCAACATAATTTCTAAAGTCTCAATCTCTCCTGATGTAAGCCTTTGCAAAATATGAGCAACCTCTTCTAATGGTACCTTTATTGTTGGCATAACGACCACCCCCTTCTTATAACATTTACATTAATCTTCATTAAACCTTTTTCCAAATAGCCTTGTTATGCTTTTCATAGCCTCTTTTTCGTCTTCTCCTTCACATCTTAAAATTACCCTATCCCCTTGAAATACCTCTAATGACAATATTCCAAGAAGGCTCTTTCCATTCATCCATCCTGCAATCTCTTCCTTTTTTATATAGACCTCACATTTAAACTTTGTTGCTACTTGGGTAATCAAAGCCGCAGGCCTTGCATGAATACCCGCCTTATTTTTTACCACCAAAACCCTTTCAATCAAAATTTTTAAAAACCTCTACATATTTTAGTATAGTCACCCTTTTAACATCAAGCAGAATGTAATTTTAAAGCCTTCCATAAGGTTGCTTTTCTTTTTGCAAAACAATATAATTAGCTGATAATGAAAATTCTCATTGTAAGAAATGATGGGATTGGTGACATTATTCTTACCCTTCCTGCAATTTCTGGCATAAGAAGGCTATATCCAGATGCCTCTATTTCTATTCTTGTATCGCCCTATACCAAAGATATTTTATGGAATAACAAAGATATAGATGAAATTATTGTTGATGACAAAGGCATTTTTGAAACCTCCAAAATGCTTTTTAAAACCAAATTTGATATTGCATTCATTTTTTATCCAAATTTAAGAAATGCCTTTATTTCCTTTCTTGCTGGAATACCAGAAAGGATTGGAACAGGATATAAGCCTTGTGGAATTTTATTTAACAAAAGAAGGTATATACACAGAAGGGATATCCATGAATCTAATTGGTGCCTTAAGTTAGTCAATAGTCAACAGACCGTAGTCCATAGTCCAAAGATTTTTGTTAAGGATGAAGATTTAAAATATGCAAAAAGCCTTATTTCTGAAATACCAGAGCCAATCATTGGGATACATCCAGGGTGTAAAGGTAGTGCATTGAATTGGACAAGCGAAAGATATACTAAATTGATTGAAAAGATAGAGGAAAGGTATAAAACACGACCAATTATCACAGGAGGAATGAATGATAAGCAAGTAATAGATAGGATAATTAGAGAAACAAAAGCAAATCCCCTTAATCTTTATGGAAAAACAAATTTAGGAGAGCTTATTGCCCTTATTTCTCTTTTTTCCATATTTATTGGACCAAGCACAGGGCCTTTGCATATCGCATCTTGTTTAGGTGTTAAAACAATTGGCTTATTTCCTCTAATTTCATCACAAAGCCCAAAAAAATGGCATCCCTTGGGAGAAAATTATTATCTACTTACACCAGACATAATCTGCAAAGAGAAAAGGTGTAAGGGGTTAAAATGCAAGGAATACAATTGTATGGAAAGGATAAAAGAAGAAGATATTTTGGAAAAAATAGAAGAATGTATTTAAAACAATCGTATGTGTTTATTAACACCTTCTATTGGGCCCTATAGGACTCGAACCTATGACCCCCTGATTATGAGTCAGATGCTCTAACCAACTGAGCTAAGGGCCCTTCTATCTTTTCTATAAGAATTGATGTGTATTTTTGCCTATGGCCTATCTTTTTGTGATGACCCTTTCTTGGGATATGCTTCATTATGGTAATCTTTTTAGCTTTTTTCTCTCCCAAAACCCTTGCTTTTATCTTAAAGGCTGAAAGGTTATCAATTATAACATTATTCTCATCCCTTACCATCAGGATATCAGAAAATTCAATTTCACTATCCTTATGTTTATCCAAAAGGTCAATATCTATAACCTTTCCCTCCTCTGCTAAATATTGTTTTTTTCCTACCTCAAAAACAGCATACATTTTTTACCTCCTTTCATTCCCCTCTTTTAGAGGGGTGTCTGCCGAAGGCAGACTGGGTGTTTTACCCTCTTGTCTTTAAAATTTTGCATTTTATTATGCTAATCCCTTCATCTTAAGCCTCATATCATTTGGGCTGTCAGAATAGCGAAGGGCATCCTCCTGCGTTATTTTTCCACTTTGATATAGCTCAAATATTGCCTGGTCAAATGATTGACAGCCCTCATTTCTACCCCCTTCAATGGCTCCTTTTAGCTCGCCACCAATCTGACCCCTCCTTATAAGCTCCTTTATCCTTGGTGTTACAAGCATAATCTCAATTGCTGCAACACGCTTCTTGTCAATTCCTGGAATAAGCCTCTGGGAGACTACAGCCTTAAGATTTAATGATAAGGCAAGGAATATCTGAGGGTGCATCTCCTCTGGAAAAAAGTTAATAACCCTCTCCATTGTCTGATTAGCATTTGTTGAATGAAGGGTTGATAAAACAAGATGTCCTGTTTCTGCATAGTAGATAGATGATGAAACGGTCTCTATATCCCTCATCTCACCTATAAGGATAACCTCTGGTGCCTGACGCAATGTATTCTTTAGGGCAGCTGGGAAGGAAAATGTATCTATCCCAACCTCCCTCTGGCTTACTATGCCTTTTTTATCAAGATGGACAAATTCTATTGGATCTTCAATGGTTATAATATGGCCTGTCCTATTCTCGTTCCTATAGTCTATTATTGCAGCAAGGGTTGTTGATTTCCCAGAGCCTGTTGCACCTGTAACAAGAACAAGACCCCTTGGTGTTAGTGAAATCTCTTTAAAAACAGGAGGAAGATTAAGGTCATCTAATGTTGCAATCTGAAGCTTTATCTGCCTGAAGACAATAGCCACTGATTCCCTCTGCCTATAGACATTTACCCTAAATCTAACACCAGGAAGGTGATAGGCAAAGTTAAGCTCCTTTTCCTTTTCAAACTCCTTTTTTTGTTCATCGCTCATAATAGCATAAGCAAGATGCTCTGTATCCTCAGGTGCTAATGGATCCATCTTTGCAGGCAAGGTAGCTCCTTCTATCTTATACATAGGAGGACAACCTGTTTTAATATATAAATCAGATGCATTTGTCTCAACCATTTTCTCAAGCATCTGGTCAATACTCATTGTAATCATAACAAAAATATAATTTATTCTTTTAGGATAAGTCAAGTGTGTGTTTCCTAATTTGACAGAATACAGTTGTCAGATTGACGAAATGGTTTATAAATTATACAATTTAGAATAAAAATGATAGCAATAGTTAATTATGGCTCTGGAAACCTTTACTCTGTAAAAAAGGCATTTGAAATTTTTAATAATAATGTTATTATCTCTAATAAACCCTGGGATATTAATAGGGCTGATAAGATTGTCCTTCCTGGTGTTGGACATTTCAAGGATGTTATGGAGAGCATAAAAAGATTGGGGCTTCTTGAAGCCCTAATTGAAGCAGGAAAAAATAAGCCTATTTTAGGTATATGCCTTGGAATGCAAATTCTACTTGAAGAAAGTGAAGAAGGGAATACGCAAGGGCTTTCTATTTTAAAGGGAAAGGTTATAAGATTTCCTAAAGCCGTAAAGGTTCC
>JBFMDZ010000013.1 GCA_040753555.1 bacterium | reverse complement strand
ATTGGTTCTATTAAGGATTGCAGATTTAAGGATTTTTGGTTAAAAGATAAGAATAAATTTTTTAAAATAAATCCTTCTTTACACTGCAATCACCATTGTGTAGCCAATGCTAAAAATAAGCTTATTTTGGATTATCTAAATGTAGATAAAAAACACTTGGAGTTCGTATAATTTTATGAGATGATAAAAAGATCTACAGAAAAGGAAGTATGGGAAAGTGTTATGAATTCACTTAATCCTTCTACCCTTGAAGTTGGTAAGTATTTTTCATATCAAATCTTACATAATACAAGGCACCTTCTCTTTACGCTCTCCAGGTATAAGTTTACAGCTAGGATGCTGGCGAGAAAACCCAAACTGTCAGTGCTTGAATTGGGTTGCAGTGAGGGATTAGGTTCTTTGATTTTAGCAGAAGAGGCTTTAAATGTAACAGCAATTGACTTTGATGAATCTTGTATACAATGGGCACAGAGCCATCTTGAAGATAAGAACATAAAATTCTTGGCAGACGATTTCTTAAGTAAAAAATATGGTGAGTTTGATGCAGTTATCTCTTTAGATGTTATTGAGCACATTGCACCTGAAAATACTGATTTGTTCATTTCCACTATCTGTAGTAACTTAAAACCCAATGGTTTCTGTGTCATTGGTACTCCTAATAAAACTGCAGCTCAGTATTCTTCTTGTGAGAGCCAGAAAGGACATTGCAATTTATTTTTAGCAGAAGAGTTAAGAGAAACCTTTTCCTTAAGTTTTGAAAATGTATTTCTATTTGGTATGAATGATGAGGTAATACATACTGGTTTTGAACCTATGTGTCATTATTTATTTGTGTTAGCGTGTTCTTTAAAAGAGGAAATAAATGAAAGAAATAACAAATGAATATGAATTATGGAAGGGATATTCACCCCAACAAAAGGTAAAGCCCTCTCAGCTGGGTCCACATACTTCTTTTCAGCTTAAATTTTCACCAAGGCACATATTATTTTCTCTCTCAAGGTATAAGTTTGCCGCCAAAATGATCGGAGAGAACAAAACAATTTTGGAACTGGGATGTGGAGATGGTTTTGGCAGTATTACTCTAAGTGAGTTTGCCAAGAGTTTTACTGGGGTTGATTTTGATGAAGAGATGATACGCTGGGCGAAGAAGAATTTAACTAATGAGAAAAGAAGGTATATAAACGATAACTTTCTGGGGAAAAGATATGGCCAATTTGATGCTGTAGTTAGCTTGGATGTGATAGAACATATCTATCCTGAAAATGAAGGGCTTTTTTTTAAGACTTTATCTGATAATATTGTTCATAATGGAATTGTCATAGTTAGCACACCCAATATTGAAACCCAGCGTTTTTCAAAAGAATTTATTAGGGGTGCCCATGTAAATTTGTATAACGCAGAATCTCTTAAGGAAGCAATGAACCGTTTTTTTCATAATGTATTTATCTTCAGCATGAATGATGAAATGATTCACACTGGTTATTGGCCAATGGCTCATTGTTATGTAGCCTTAGGGTGCTATAAGAAGTAAATGTTTTTAATTGTTGGTGCGTCTGGATTTGTTGGCAATAAATTGTATATCTATTTTAAAAATAAAGGACAAGATGTAAAAGGAACATACTATTTAAAAACATTTGAGGATGGAATATACCTTAATCTTAATGAAGCAGATTTTTCAAGGATATTAGAATTAAAGAATTTAACCCATATATTTCTTTGCAATGGAATAACCAATATTGATGAGTGCAAGATTAATAGGGAGGTATCTTACAGAATCAATGTTATAAACACAATTAAGCTTTTGGAAAATTTTATAGAGAAAAATGTTGTTTCTGTCTATTTATCAACAGATATGGTATATAAAGGGGATATAAAATTCTACAAAGAGTCTAATGGTGTATCTCCTATTACAGAATATGGGAGGCAGAAAGTAGAGGTTGAAAATTATATTATGAAAACATTCAAAAGATATATTATCCTTAGATTGACTAAGATTTTTGGTATAGAAAAGGATGATAAAACGCTTTTTACATCATGGTTAGAGCTGCTAAGGGGTAAAAAAACCATCTTTTCTGCTGATGATGTTTTTATTTCTCCTATTTTCATTATGGATGTTGTTCATTCTTTGGATAGATTAGTATCTGGAAGGCATTATGGAATCTTTAATTTAGGAGGATGTGAGCTTTTAACAAGATATGAGCTTTCAAAAAGGCTTGCAAATTTTTTTGGGTATGATTTATCCCTAATTCAGAGGAAATCCATCAAGAGCTTTGGCTTTGTAGAACCAAGACCTTTATTTAGTAGTGTTGATTCTTCAAAGATAATAGAGCTAACCGGGACAAAACTAACCCCCCTTGAAAATTGTTTTAAGTTAATGGTGAAATAAATTCAGCATAAGTGGAAGCTTACAGATGATAAGCTATATAGAGAATGAATAAAAAACCTACAATATCTATAATTATTTTTGCTTTGAATGAGGAGGATTCGCTTAAACTTACTGTAGAAGAGGTTATCTCTGCAATTGATGATAAATTTAGTAATTATGAGATATTTATATTTGATGATGGAAGCTCTGATAAAACAGGAATTATAGCAGATGAGCTTTCTTTTAAAAATTCAAATATTAAGGTTATACACAATATAAAAACTATGGGCATAGGATACAATTACAGGAAAGGGGTTGAATTAGCAAAAAATGATTATGTAATATGGTTTCCAGGGGATAATGCTTTATCTTTAGAATCAATAGAAAGGGTGTTAAATAATAAAGACAAAGCAGATATTATTATTCCATACTCCATAAATCCTGATCTCAGGCCTTTATTAAGACGAATAATTTCTAAAACCTTTGTTTTGGGGTTAAATCTTTTATTTGGACTTAGATTAAAATATTATAATGGGGTAGTTCTTTACAAAAGAGAGGTTATTCGCTCTATTTCCATATCCACGGATAGCTTTGCCTTTCAAGCTGAAGCCATAATTAAATTAGTCAAAAAAGGATACAGTTATATAGAAGTAGGTTATATTACAAAAGAAAGACAATATGGCAAAACAAAGATATTTCAGCTAAAGAATATTATTAATGTATTTAAGGTAATAATTAGTCTTATTTGGGAAATCTATATTATTCAGAGTAAGAGGGAAAAAAGAAATTGAAAGATAGAATATATAGCCTCCTTTTTTTATTAACAGCACTTTTTTCATTCTTTCTTATCTTCCAGACCTTAAAATCTGTCAAGTTCTATCCACAGGCAGATGAGGGATATTACTTTAAATATGCATCATATATAGCAGAAAATGGGGTTTCTGGTTTTTCAGCCATTTGCAAGTGGTATATAGAAAACAAGGATAAGTGGTTGCAAGGTCCGGATCCATTGAGAATTGGAAGCATTCTTCTAGGTGCTTTATTTATAAAGATATGGGGGGCTAATTTCTTAAGCCTCTCTTATCTTTCTTTGCTTTCCTTTTTCTTTCTTTTGCTTTTTTGGTTTTATTTTATTTCAAAATACTTTGATTACAAAACCGCATTTTTCTCTTCCCTTCTCCTTGCATTTTCTCCATTGGATATGGGAATGGCTAGGAGGGCATTAACAGATAGCCTAACCGCTCTATTTTCTATATTGTCTATATTTCTATTTTTTGATTATTTAGAAGCAAAAGGTAAAATAAGATATATATTATTTATTCTTACCTACTCCTTATGCATATTGATTAAACAGATTTCTTTTTTTTTGGTATTTCCTTTTTTTCTCTGGCTTTGCATTCATTGGCTTTCATCTAGGATCTTTAGATTAAAAGAGTTCCTTTTACTTATTATCCCTCCTTTTATTGTTTTTTTAGTATGGATAGGAATAGCAGGTTTTTTTTACACCATAGAGCTTATAAAGATTTATCTGGTTTATCCAAATCCAAATCCATCATACGGGATTCTTTTGTGTTCAGGACCATGGTTTAAACCATTCCTTGACCTTCTTCTTCTCTCCCCAATTGTAACCATTCTTTTCCTTGGTTATATTATCTCTTTCAAGTTTTTCAAGTTTACAAAGGAGGAACTCTACCTTTTGGTAATAACAATTAGCTCCCTTTTTCTAATTTATTACTTCCAAAAAATTATAAGATATGTTATGTTTTTGGATGCACCAATAAGGCTATTTTCTCTCTTAATGCTTAAAAAATTTTTTGAAGGAAAATTCTTTATTTTGCTTTTGCTTATAATAGCCATAATAGGCATTTTAGACCTTCTTTCTTTCTACCATCTTTTTGTTATATGTGGAATTTATGATCCAATAAGCCTTTGGCTTCTTAAAGCAAGAAGACTAATTCCTTAATTTAATGAGACGATTTTAAAATGAAGGTTAGAGAATCAATCTTAATTTTTTCCATCATAAGCATTGCATTGGCTAATATCCTCTTAAATATCAATGTTCAATGGATAGCCTGCAGTGACCATGGGAGGGACTTGTATTATTTCCTGAAGGTTAAAGAGGGTCAAATGCCTTATAGAGACTTTGTTTGGCTATATGGACCACTTATGCTATATTATTATGATGCATTTTATAAGCTTTTGGGCATCAATATTCTTTCGGTAAAGATTGGTCAATCGCTCCTTATTTTTTTCTCCACCTTGACCATTTATTTTTCCGTAAGAAAAATAATAGGACCGATATATGCATTTCTCTCTTCGCTTTATTTTATATTTATTTCTACCTGCTTTTATTGGTCAATTACATATCTTAATAACATGCCTGTTATCCATTTTCCTGTTCGCCATACCTATAACCATACAGGTGCAACCTTTGTAATTTCGCTCCTTTTTTTGTTATTTGTCAAATTTATAAACTCGGAAAAAAGGGGCTATTTGTACCTAATGGGTTTTTTTATGGGAATATTGGGAGGGATAAAAATAAATATAGGGGTTTGCTTTTTTGTTGGGACTTTCTTCTTCCTCCTATTTGAAAAAAACAAGAAAGACCTTTTTGTTTTTTCTTTTATCTTTTTTCTTACATCTTTGTTGATTTATCTTCCTTTTATATATAGTGCAGAGCCTAATATGCTTTTAAAGAGTTTTATGTTTCTTTATTCGCCTGCCGTCCATTTTGGAAATATATTCTATTTCATCCTACTTCCTTTTATCAAATCAGCGGGTGTTTTTCGCACCCCCCTTAATATGGTATCTTCTCTTCCTTTTTTGGCATCCTTTGTTTTATTTTTATCAATCCTTCTTACAATTTTTTTAGGGATTAAAAGGGATGATAATTTCAGATACTTCCTTTTCTTTACCCTTATTACTTTATTTCTTTTTCATGAATTTATCCTTGTCTCAAGCGTATATTCCCTTGAACATTTTAGTCTTCCATCTATCTCTATACTCTTATTTCTTCCCTTTACTATATGGAGAAGGAGATTTCTTTTGATAAAATATATTCTAATTGGCTTTATTTTATTTGCCATTCTTTATAATATGATTGATGGAGGTCTTCGGCTACAAAGGAAAGAGAAATATTGGCTTCCCTTTCCACGGGCAAATATATATGTTCTCAATCACCCCAATTGGGTAATTACAATGGTTGGAGTAGTTGATTTTCTTAAGAAAAACACAAGGGATAATGAAAAAATAATTGCAATTCCAAATGTCCCCCTTTTTTCCTTTCTTTCAGAAAGAAATAATGGAACGCCATTTTATTCCTTTTGTTTGCCAGACCGTCTCACTTTAAATGATGAAAATAGGGTGATTGAGGATATTGAAAGAGAGAAAATAAGGTTTGTTCTTATTTCAAACACTACTTTTGCTTTTACAAGAAAGGAGGCTGGTATTTTTGGCCAAACCCATTGTATTAAGCTTGCAAAATATTTAGAAAGAAACTATAGTTTATTAAAAATATATGGAGATTGGAATGGTAAGGTTGATTGGCTTTATGAAAGTATAGCTATTCTTAAAAGGTGCAAATCATTTAAAAATGAATAAAATAAGCAAATTTGTTTCTTTTTTGGTCTTGTTTTTTGTTGTTTTTCTCTTCTTTGGGAAAGCCCTATTTTCCCATAAAACCTTTGTCTATAGAGACATCCACCTTTTAATGTATCCAATGAAGATATATGCTTCTTCCTGCATAAAGAATGGTATATTCCCCTTTTGGAATCCCTATATCTTATGTGGAGCACCATTTGCTGCCCAGGTACACCACCAGACATTATATCCATTATCAATTATCAATTACATCCTCCCTATATTTTTCTCTTTGGATCTATTTATCTTTCTCCATATATTTCTTGCAGGGGTATTTTTCTATTTGTTGATGAAGGATCAAGGATTAGATAGCTCATCCTCATTATTTGCAAGCCTTTCCTATGCCTTCTCGGGAATATTTCTATCCTTTGGGAATATATTTATAACCATAACAACAGCGACCTGGAGCCCCTTGCTCCTTCTTTTCTATTTAAGAGCCCTAAGGAGAAATAGCATTTTTTATTCAATTGTAAGTGGCTTGGTTATTGCTATTGAATTCCTAGCCGGACTTCCAGATTTCCTTTTTTACGATATTATCCTTTTGAGCCTTTTGTCATTTGCCTTTATCTTTCATAAAAAATCAATTTTTCCCCTAAGGTCTCTTTTTATTACAGGCATTGTATCAATTGGAATTTCCCTCTTTCAACTCTTACCATTCTTGGAGCTTGTTTCTCTTTCTAATAGAAAAGCTGGTATTTCATTTGAACAAAGCTCTTTATGGTCTCTTTTTCCACAAGAATTTATAGGGTTTTTTATTCCTCTCTTTACCTCTATTCCATCCGAAGAAGGCTATGTATTTCCATATTTAGGACAAAAGATGGTAACAAGCTTCTATATAGGAATTTTGCCTATTTTGCTTGCAATTCAGGCTCCATTTTTTATAAGAAGAAGAATTATCCTTTTCTTTTCCTCTATCCTTATTTTTTCTCTATTCCTTTCTATGGGAAAAAACCTTTCTTTATATCCTTTTCTTTATAAATTCCTCCCTTTCTTTTCTTTAATGAGAAATCCCATTAAGACATTACACCTTGTTAGCATTTCCCTCTCCATCCTTGCTGGATTTGGATTTTTTTATTCCAAAGACAAAAGCAAAATTTTTGTTCCTGCAACCCTTCTCTTTTTATTTTTGGCATTTCTTTTCTATTTAAATCCCAAATCACTTTTTTTCCTTGTTGCAAAACTGCCTTCTCCATACAAAACTAACCCTTTTGAAGTAAGTCTATGGTATTCTTTTGTCTTTAAAAATTGCCTATATATTTCCCTTATCCTTTTGATAGCAATTCTTATTCTTAAAAGAAAAAAACACATAGCACCCCTTCTTATTTGCCTTACAATCTTTGACCTCTATCTCTTTAATGGGAATTTAAATTATTTAATAGATGAGGGATTTTATAAAAAAAAGCCAGAGATAGTAGAGATGCTTAAAGGTAAATTTATCCGATATATTCCAGCATCTTCTAACATTCAGGAAATGGTAAAGCATATTGGAGAAAGGTCAAGATATAAGGATTTTTTGCTTTCAAAGGCGATATTGCATGGAAATTTTGGAATGCTTTTTGGTCTTTTTAATGCAGGTGGGTATGAAGGAATAATCCTCTCTGATTTTAGTAATTTGCCAATATATAAGCTAGCAAAGATGCTTGGGGTTAAATACCTTATTTCCAAAGAGAAGGATGGAATTTTTGTCTATGAACAAGATTGCCTTCCAAGTGCATTTATTAAAACTAAAAACTCAAAACTCAAAACTAAAAACTATTGTAAAATTATTAAATATGAGCCGAATAAAGTTTTAATCAAGGTAGATACAGAAAAACCCGGATTTCTGTTTTTATCGGATACATATTATCCTGGTTGGCGTTGCTACATCAATAAAAAAGAAACGAAGATATACAAGGTAAATTATTGCTTTAGGGCTGTTTGTGTTCCAGAAGGGAAGCACATTGTAGAATTTAGGTATATTCCAAGGACATTTATCATTGGCTTGATAGCAAGCATAATTTCCTTTTGTATCATTATCCTTATTCTAATTGACACAAAAAGGTTTTTTTAGATAAAATTTAAATATGGAAAGGGTTTATATCTTTGACACAACCCTGAGGGATGGTGAGCAATCCCCAGGGGCATCAATGAATATATCAGAGAAATTAGCCCTTGCAAAACAGCTTGCAAAGCTTGGTGTTGATATTATTGAGGCTGGGTTTGCTATAGCTTCAGAGGGTGATTTTGAGGCAATAAGGATAATCAGCAATGAGGTAAAAGGACCAACCATATGCAGCCTTGCCAGGGCAAAAGAAGATGATATAAAAAGGGCTTATGAATCAGTAAAGGATGCAGAAAGAAAAAGGATTCATACCTTTCATTCTACATCTGATATACACCTTAAGCATCAATATCGTATAGACAGGAAAGAGGCATTAAAGAGGTCAGTAGAAATGGTAAGGCTTGCAAAAAGCTTCACGGACGATGTTGAATTCTCGCCAATGGATGCAACAAGAACAGATATTGGCTATCTTTGTGAGGTTATTGAGGCAACCATAGAAGCAGGTGCAAGAACAGTAAATATACCCGACACGGTCGGATATAGCATTCCAGAAGAATTTGGAAAAATTATTAAAACAATCACAGAAAGGGTAAAAAATAGGGCTATAATCTCTGTCCATTGCCATAATGACCTTGGGCTTGCTACGGCTAATTCTTTATTAGCCGTGTTAAATGGAGCAAGGCAGGTTGAATGCACAATAAATGGCATTGGAGAGCGTGCAGGCAATTGCAGTCTGGAAGAGGTAGTTATGACCCTAAAGACAAGGCGTGATGTTTTTAATCTTGATACACAAATAAATACAGAGGAGATAATGCGCACAAGCAGGCTTTTAACAAAGATAACAGGAATATCTGTCCAGCCAAACAAGGCAATTGTTGGAGCTAATGCCTTTGCCCATGAATCTGGAATCCATCAGGATGGGCTATTGAAGGAGAAATTGACATATGAAATCATCAAGCCCCAAAATGTAGGACTTTCCCAAACAAAATTCGTCCTTGGCAAACACTCAGGAAGGCATGCCTTCAAAACAAGGCTTAAGGAAATGGGCTATATTCTTTCTGATGAGGAGCTAAATAATGCATTTAAACGATTTAAAAGCCTTGCTGACCAAAAGAAAGAGGTATTTAATGAAGATATAGAAGCATTGATAGAGGAAGAGAAAACACAAATACCAGAAACCTATAGCCTTATAGAGCTTTCTGTTGTAAGTGGAACAAAACAAAAGCCCTCTGCAGAGATAAAACTTAAATTCGGCGAAAAAATTATTGAAAAAACAGCAAGCGGTGATGGTCCTATTGATGCTACATACAAGGCAATACAAGAGCTAACAAAGACAAAAAGCTCTCTTTTAAAATACGAGGTAAAAAGCATTACCGGTGGCACAGATGCCCTTGGAGAGGTTATGGTCTCACTTGAAGAGAAAGGAGGGATAGCAAGGGGTTATGGAGCAGATACAGATATAATTACAGCCTCAGCTAAAGCATATCTCTCTGCGATAAATAAGCTGGTTACAAAGCAAGTCTTTGGTGAATAATAATTTCAAAAAAGAGCCATTTCTTACCATTTCAAGGATAGCAAAAAAAAGGGGCAGTAAATTCTTCCTTGTTGGTGGATTTATAAGGGATTATTTGCTTAAAAAGCCATCAAAGGATATAGATTTCTGCTTTTCAGAAGATCCAATAGGATTTGCAAGGGATGTTTCTAATGTTTTAAAGGGTGCATTTGTTCTTTTGGATGAAAATTGCGGAAGGGTTGTCTTAAAAGACATTACCCTTGATTTTACAAGGATTGAAGGGGATATAGAAAGAGACATTAAAAGGAGGGATTTTACAATAAATAGCCTTGCAATGAAAGGACCTTCTTTTTCAGAGATAATAGATTTAACAGATGGGATTTCTGATATTCAAAAAGGGGTAATCAAAATGGTATCAAAGAATAGCCTCATTGAAGACCCCTTAAGGCTTCTTAGGGCTGTCAGATTTTCATCAAGCCTTAATTTTGAAATAGAAAAAGAGACAATTAAAGCCATAAAGGAGAATGCATACCTTATAAAAAATGTAGCATCTGAAAGGATAAACTATGAGCTGTTTGAGATATTAAAAAACAAAAAATCTTATAAATTTTTAAAGGTCGCCTTTTCTCTTGGCATTCTTTCAGAGGTCATCAAAGAGCTAATTCCATTATCACAAATAGAAGGAAGGGGATATCACCATTTAGATCTATTGGAGCATTCCTTTGAAACAGTAAAACAGATAGAGATAATAGCCGATAATTTCTTATTTATAGAGTATTTAGAAAGGGTAAGGGAATATTTAAATGAAGCTATAGCTTCTGACCATACAAGGCTCTCTATTCTTAAGCTAGTTGGTCTTCTTCATGATTTAGGAAAGCCAGAAACAATAAAGGAAGAAGATGGAAGATTAAGGTTTATAGGACATGAGAGGTTGGGAGAAAAATATGTTCAAGGTATAGGAAAAAGGCTAAAATTTTCTCATAATGAGATTCAAACAATGGCAAGGATTACCCTAAATCATATGAGGATAGGAACCCTTGTTCAAGGTGGAGTAATCACAAAAAAGGCTGTATTTAGATTATTCAAAGACTTAGGCGATGATTTGATTATGCTTCTTATCCTCTCCCTTGCTGACAGGTATTCTGCTGTCGGAGAGGCAACAACAAAGGAGGATATAGAAAATCATGAAAAGGGGATAAAGAAGATATTAGATTTTATCTTTAGTGAAAAAGAGCCAATAAAACCACCAAAGATTGTAAATGGTAAGGAGCTAATGAAAAGGTTTTCTTTAAAGGAATCTCCCTTAATTGGAAAGCTCCTTTTTTTAATTGAAGAAGCATGGATTGAGGGAAAAATAAAAAACAAGAAGGATGCATTTAAGGTTGTGGAGGGATATTTGGAATTTAGGAATTAGGATTTAGGAAATTATAATAAAAGATAGACCAAAAGAACATTCATTTTTGTTTTATCTCCAAAACCTTTGCATATTTTACAAGCCGATGGAATGATGAGAATAATGCCCAAAGAAAACCCTGTATTCCATCTAGCATCCCCAATTTAAAAATATATCTCTTTAAAAAATCAATAAAACAAAGGAAAACCTGAAAAACAAATAAAATATTTGACCTCTGACCCCCTGACCCCCTGACCCCCTGGCTCCTGACTATTTTCTCTGCCTCCAATGTTGAATATTTATTAAATCTTTCAAAATAATCTAAAATGTTTTTATAGCTATAATGAAAAATTGGGTTTTTAAGCCTTCCTATTTTTCCATCTACAATTACCTTTTCGTGTATAATATCATCGCTAAATTTTGCCTTCTCCTTTCTAAATAGCCTTATCTGCTTATCAGAGCATCCACCAAACCTTAAGAGCTTTCCAAGAAAAAATAGCTTGCGAGGAATATAATATGCATCTTCCTTTTTGACTCCAGATTTCAGACTCCAGACTCCAGACTTTAGTATTTCATCTTTTAGCTTCTCGCTTATCCTCTCATCTGCATCAATGCTTAATACCCAATTAAGGCTTGCCATCTGCCTTGCATATTCCTTCTGCTTTCCATAGCCCATCCATTCCTTATGGAATACCTTATCTGTATATTCCTTTGCAATCTCTATTGTTTTGTCAGAAGACCCAGAATCAACAACTATAATTTCATCTACCCATTTTATACTTTCCAGGCAATCCTTTATGCTACCTTCTTCATTATATGTTATTATAATGCAAGAAATTGGGTTCATAATTAATATGCACCCTCTTTTTTTAAAACAACCTTTATTGTTTTAAATAAGATAACAATATCAAGCCATAAAGACCAATTCTTTACATACCATACATCAAAAAATATTCTTTTTTCAAATGTCGCTTCGCTCCTTCCACTTATCTGCCATAAACCCGTAATCCCGGGAGGGGCTAAAAAATAAATACCTGCCTTATCTTTATAAAAAGCCTCAATCTCCTCAGGAAATGCTGGCCGGGGTCCTACAAGGCTCATCTCTCCCTTTAAAACATTTATAATTTGTGGAAGTTCATCTAAAGAGAACCTTCTCAAAAATCTTCCAATCTTTGTAACCCTCGGGTCATCTTTTATCTTCCAATATCTTTCGTATTCCTTTTTTATATTTTCATCCTTTAAAAGCTCCTTAAGCCTTTCCTCTGCATCTTTGGACATTGTTCTAAATTTAAGGCACATAAATGGCCTTCCTCCTTTCCCAATTCTTTTTTGGGAGTAGATAACAGGGCCTTCTGATGTAACCTTCAAAGCCAAAGAAATGAATAAAAGAAAGGGAGAAAGAATAATAAAAAGGAGGCTTCCTATAAGAATATCAAAGATTCTTTTGATAAAGGTATTTCCAGGGTTTAGAATGTTATTCTTTATCTCTAAAGCAAGGGTTTGTTCCTGGAAGAAATGAATCGTATCTATAGAAAGCATAGCTATTCCAAGTAGGTCAGGGACAAAAATTATCTTTTTTGTTTTATCCTGAAGCATATTAATTATCTCAACAAGCCTTTCCCTTTTTAAAGAAGGTATGGCAATAATAACATCATAATCTTTATTTATCCGCTCCTTTATATTGTCAATCCCATAATAAATCTTAACCCCTTTTATTTCTTTTCCCTCTTTAGAAGGATCGTCATCAAAGAAACCAACAACCTCATAACCAAACAATGGTTCTTTTTTTAATCCCTCCAGGATTTTCTTCCCTGTTTCTCCACCGCCAAGAATAAATGCCTTTCTTTTAAAAAGGCCAAATTTCATTAAAGCCCTTTTGATGCTAATTCTGGCAGGAGGGATAATAAAAAACAAAAGAGATTCCATTATAACCATTGCTGTCCTTGAAACCTTTTCTCCCATCTTTGAAATAAAAACAAGGCTAAATACAACTATCATAAATAAAAATATTGCCTTCCATAATGCCTTAATTTCACCCCAAAAGAAGAATTTTTTATTATATAAACCTTCATAGAATAAGAAGAATATAAATAAGGGAAATATCCAAAGGATGTCAGATAGTCCAAATAATACTTCTGGTTTAAATCCAGAATAAATGAGGGGAAATAATTTCTTTCTAAGAAATATAGAGGCTTTAAAAATAATAAATAGGGAGAGAATATCAAAAATAAGGAAAATAGATACCTCTACAAATGGCTTAAATTTTTTCATTCAATTTCTCCTTAACAAAATCTTTAAATTCCTTTATAAATCTTTCCCTTCCAAACCGTTCTGCATTCTCTCTTATTATTTTTGGAAGAAATTCCCTTTTATTAAATTCCTTAATTGCGCTAATTAAAGCCTCCTCTTTTTGTTCATAAAAGAATACCCCTGTTTTATACAGTATTACCGTTTCCTTTAAGCCACCCTCACCATACGCAATTACAGGCGTTCCGCAGGCCTGTGCTTCAACAGGAAGTATGCCAAAATCCTCAATGCCAGCAAAGACAAACGCCCTAGCCTTCTTTAGATATTCTTTCAATCTATCCTCATCCTGCCATCCAAGGAATTCAATATTTTTTCCTGCCCTATCTTTTAAATCTTTTATGCAAGGACCATCGCCAAAGACAAGTAAGGGGAGGGAGAGCTTTGAAAATGCGTTTATAACCAAATCAAACCTTTTATATGGAACAAGTCTTCCTCCTGTTATAAAAAAATTATCCTTTTTCTCCCCTATCTCAAATCTTTCAATATCAATGGGAGGATATATACAAACAGCATCCCTGTTGTAATACCTTTTTATTCTTTCCTTTATATAATGGGAATTTGCTATAAAATGGTCTACATTTTTAGCTGCTTTTAAATCCCAATCTTTTATAAAATTAAGAAAAATATTTGCCATTGCTCCTTTTATTCCCCTAATTTGAGCTAAATAATCTCTTTTAAGCTCCCATACATATCTTATGGGTGTATGGCAATAGCATATATGAATTTGACCTTTCTTTTTCCTTATCCCTTTTGAAACACAATGACAGGATGAGATTATCATATCATAAGAGGAAAGGTCAAATCTTTCTATAGCACAGGGCATAAAGGGAAGATAGCTTCTATATTTTTCCTTTACAAATGGGAATTTTTGGAGAAATGATGTTTTTACCTCTTTATTCAAGATAAATTCTCTTTCCTTAAGAAAATCTATGAGGGTATAAAGGTCTGCATCGGGATAGATAGAAAGCATCTCCTTTAAAACCCTCTCTGCTCCACCATAAGTTACAAGCCAGTCATGGATAATGGCTATTTTCATAAAAGCACCTCTTTAAAAATTAAAGGATTTCTCTGGCTGTTTTTTCTTAAACCAAACATTAGGGCTCTATCCTATTAATCTTAATACTATCAAATCCTCGGTCATAACTGATTAAATCCCTTTCTCCTTTTTCCTCAAGGCAGGCCATTAGATAACAATCTATGATTTCTCTGTTCTCTTCTCTCCATAATTCCAGGGTTCTTTTGATGACCATTTTTTCCTTTATATGAAAGCCTTTATAATCCATCAGAGCCAACAACATAGGAATTATTTCACTTTTATCTACCCCATAAAAACTCTTTAGAACAAAAATAACCTGAAAAAAGATTAAGGTCTTACATTCTATCTTTTCTTCCCCCTCTTCTAATTGACTAAATAAGGTATAAACCCCTTTATATTTTTCCCCTTTATCAGCTAATAAAAATCTCAAAATGACATTAGTATCTATTAACTTCATTTTGCCATTCCTCAATAAAGCCTGTTTCTGTTGCCCTTTCTATTTCCTTTGCATCTGGTTCTATTTTTCCCCTTTTATATTTAGCAAATGCACCAAAGAGTTTGTCTGTTAGCTTTTCCTTCTTAATAGGAATGAATCTTATCCCTTTATCTTCTGGAATAACCTCTACAAGGTCACCTACATTAATGTTATATTTCTTCCTTAGCCATACAGGTATGACTACCTGTCCTTTATTAAAAACCTTCATTAGCATCCATAACCACCTCCTTTTAGTTATACTATAATAGTATAACTGAATTAAATCCTAAAAGTCAAGAGATTTTTAAACTATCTTAGTATATCTCCAAAAACATTTAGAATCTCTCCGGCTGTCTTTTCCCAGCTAAACATCTTCGCCCTTTGGAGGCCTTTTTGCCTTAAGGAATTTTGCAAATCTTTGTCAGTTAGAACCTTATATATCCCTTTGGCTATGTCCTCCGGGTTATATGGATCTACATAATATGCCGCATCACCACATACCTCTGGCAGGCTTGCTGCATTAGATACAATAACAGGACAACCACATGCCATTGCCTCAAGGGGTGGAAAACCAAAACCTTCGTAGAAAGAGGGAAATAGAAATGCGCTTGCTTCAGAATAAAGATAAGGCAATAGATCAGAAGGGACATAATCCAAAAAAATAACCCTATCGTTCAAGGAGAGATCATTAACCATTTTTTCAATTTTAGGATAGAATTTAGAATCTTTCCTTCCTCCAATGATAAATTTAATATCCTTAAGACCAAGGATAACAAATGCCCTAATAGCCATTTCCAAATTCTTATAAGGTCTCATATCGCCAAGATAAAACAAATATTTTTCATAGATTATCCTTTTTTCCTTTCTTGGATAAAACCTTTGCAGATTAATGCCGTTGTGGACTACATAAATTGGCTTATCTTTAATTTTATAATACTCAATAATATCATTTTTTGTATTAGAAGAAACGCATATAATAGTAGATGAACTTCTTAAAAGGATAGGTAAAACATAGCGAAAATAATACTTCATCCTCGGATATATCTCTGGATATTTCAAAGGAAGAACATCATGAATGGTTATGACTTGTTTTTTATTGAATTTCAAAACCCCTTCGGGAATAGGAGAATATAATAAGGATGCATTTCTTGCCTTATAAGGCAATAATGTCTGCTCCCAGATAAGCCTTATTAGATTTCTATTGAAACCTAAATCTAGCGAGACCAAAGGCTTTACAAAAACTACCTTATCTGGGTATAGCCTATATAAATCATAAGAATTTGAATAAACACTAATATCAAAATTGGATTTAGCCTTAAGCAATTCACAAAGAAGCTCATAGGTATAAACAGCCAAGCCTGTAGGGTTTTTATGAAAATGTATTGCACTTATAGCTATCTTTTCCATACAAAATAAAAACAAAAAAGCATAACAAAGCCTTCTGTTATAACCGTAGCATAGGCTGCACCAATTGCACCAAGGGATGGAATAAGAAGGAAATTGAGGAATATATTTAAGGCTGTTCCGATGAATGCAACCAATAAATATAGATTGCTTCTATCTAAAGCTACAAGGGATTGTGTAGCTAGATGGCCAAGAAAAATAAAGAATATTGCTAGAGAGAGGATTTGCAATACAGGAATAGAGGGAAGGAATTTAGCACCATAAATTAGCTTAATTAGAATTGGAGCAAAGAGATAAAGGATAAATGAAACAATTAAGCCAATTCCTCCTAAAACAAAAAACAATTTCCAAAATACCCCTTTAAAATCTTTGGAAAGCTTAGGGAAGAATACAAGCATTATTGTCCCTGGAATAAATAAAATTCCATCCATAATCCGATATGAAACATTGTATATACCAACCTCAAAATCACCCTTCATAATCCCTAACATTATACTATCAATTTTAAAGTATATAAGCCAAAGGAGGGTAATTAACCCAAGAAAAAAGCCCTCTTTAATAAGGTCATTATAACCCATTTCTTCTCCTTTATTTAAAATATCTTTCAATATATCCTTGGTGAGAAAAAGCAAAACAGCTAATCCTAAAATAAGGGATAAAAGCAAAGAAAATGGGGCTAGAAATGCATCTTTAATCCCAAGATAAAAAAGAATAAAAAGAAAGAGAAATGCCAATAATCTTTGAATAGGAAAAATTATTCCCTCAAATCTCATATCCTCAATCCCTCTTAATGATGAAAAGATGATATTTTGAAAAAAGCCCAATATATGGTAAGAAAAGATAAGAAATAGCAAATATCTGTTTATATCTAAAAAAAACGATATAAGAAAAAGGATAAAGAAGGCTATTAGGCTTGCATACATCCTAATAAAAAATGCCTTTTTGAATACATCGGATTTTCCCTTAACTATCCATTTTGTAATTAAAATATCCAATCCCATCTCAACAATAGGCTGGACTATTATTAAAGACAATGCTAATAAAAAGGAGAATTTTCCATATTCTAAAGGACCAATTAAGGATGGTAAAAATATATAAAAAAGGAATGTAATGAGCTTTCCAATGCCCTGTCCTGTGAATTGAAATATAAAATTTCTAGATCCTTTCAATCTTAGAATTTGAAGCAAAAGCTAAAAAATAAAGAGAAATTATTGTAAATGTAAAATCATGGATGAAAAAATCAACCATCTGGGAAAAAAAGACTATAGTAATAGGAATACTTGCAAGGGGATTATAAAAATCTACCTTTTTAAGTAAGCTATAAATAAAGATAAGAGATAAAAAAAAGCCGGGAATTCCTAGTTCAACCAAAATGTTTAGAAAAAGATTATGGGTATGATACCCTTTTTTTTCAAATATTTTGCTAGCTACATGTTCATCAAATACCCGTAATCCTATTCCTGTTATAGGCCTTTTGGAAACCTCATATAAAGCAGCCTTCCACAAAGTAATCCTTGCCGAATCAAAGAATAAACTTCTCAAACCCAAACGAACTCTAGAGACCTGGAAGCTTGCAATTAAAAAAAGGAAAATGCAAATTAAAAGAGATATCTTTGTTAGCGTTATTCTTTTATTATATAGAGAGGCAAGGAAAAGGCCTAAAATAAAAACAAGCCATCCATTTCTGGAGGAAGAAAGAGAGAGATTTATAATAAATAATAGGATGCTAAAATAAAGTTCAATTTTTGAAACCTTTAAGATTAATCCTAAAATTAAACCACAAGCCATAAGAACTCCAAATATATTAGGAGATTGTAAGAAAGAGCTTATTCTAGGATATACACCTAAAGACTCGGGGGGTCTTAATAAATGAAAGATAAAAAGATTGGGAAAAAATGCTTCAATAATCCCAAATATAGCAATTAGTGTTAAAAAGCGAAATATAAAGTAATGGTATGAAGAACGAAGCAATAGGAAAGAGAAAAGCACTATAGGATATGCAGAATATTTTATGGTGAATTTTATGGCTGTCTCTTTAAAGTTAGAAAAAAAAGAACAAATCCATATCCATATAAATAAAAGAATGCCAAATATTAATGCCTTTCTATGATACTTTATTACATCCTTTAGATGCCTTACATTTAAGCAAAATAATACTACAGCAAATAAAGGGACAAGCAAATTATGAAATCCATATTTTATATAAGGCAATTTTGGATGGACCAATAGAGATGAAAAAAACAATAAAGCAAAGAAAATCTTATTTGTCATTATGCCTTATAACATCTCCTATTCCAGCAAGAAACCAAAAAAGCATTACTACCTCTGAATCGCTAAATGTATACTCTGAAATTCCAGAAACAAGAAATCCACAAAATGCAGAGAGTAATCCATATCCCAAGAATAGAGAAATTCCCCTTTTCTTCTTTATTATCAAAAAAGATTCCTTAAAGATACTAAACAAAAAAATAAAAGCAATAAAACCAATGATACCCCTTTCTGAAAGTATCTGGATATAATTGGAATGGGCATGGCAGGTTGAAATGTCAACTAATTTATCTGGATTGATATATGGCTCTATATAAAACTCATAGTTATCTATTCCTATACCAAAAATTGGACTTTTTTTCCATAATTCTATACCTCCCTTCCATAGGCAAAGCCTTTTCCAACTATTTATATCAAGAATGCTTTTTGTCCTATTAATAACCTCAATGGGTGAAAAAAGAAGAAAAAAAATGATAATTAGAGTTGTTCCCAAAAGCCCTGCTTTCCAATTTCTTGTAAGAATAAAGAAGAACAACATCCCACAAAATAATCCAATCCATGCCCCTCTGGTCAAAGAAAGGATTATGGCACAAATGATAATAATTAAACCAGACCCAAGAAATAGGCATTTTTTGTTCCACCAGGGCTTTTGTTTAAAAAAATAAAAGAATAATGGAAAAAAGAAAAGAAAAACTAAAATTTGATGATTTGCAAATGTCATGCAAGAACCAAGAAGGCCACCAATCCTACCAGGCTCTTTTAAATAATGAAACAATCCATACCCTGAGGAGATTATACTTCCAAAAAATAAAAGGAATAATACCCTTTTTATATCTTCATAGCTTAAAATATATGCAACCAGAAAATAAGTAATAACCCAAAGATCCTCCCTGAATCCTCCAATACTCCTTTTAAAATTAAAGGATGTGATTACACCAATAAAAGAGGCAAGAAGAAATAAAAGGATTGGTATGTCTAGCCCTGTCCTTTGAAATCTTCTTTTTTCAATTATCCATCCTAAAAATGCTATCCCTAAACCTATTTGGGATAAAGAGATAGAGATAGGAGAGAATAAAGCAAACATTGCTATTCCAATAAATGAAATTCTCTTTAAATGTATTAAATATATTATTTTTTGAGGAATCTCTTTTATCAAATCTTTTCTTCCAAAAACCTTCTTTTCCCCTCTAAAAAAAGCCTATCTTTTAGATCAATCTCCCTCAACCCCTTTTTAAGCTCAATCATTGTAGAAAGCCCAGCAAAGGGAATTTCTATATTTTCAATCCTTTCAATGAGTATATCATCCTTTGCCTTTTTGTAGTCTATATCGCCTATCTTTCCTATTATATCTATATAAAAATCATCAAAACCAACCCTTATAACTTGGTATTTTTTTACCATTCTTGAGGTAAGTTCTTTAATCTCATCTTCTTTAATAAATTTAGCAAAAGCCTTTTTGAGATTTGTAATATTTTCATTAGAATCTTCTATCACTATATCAATATCATAGGTAGGTCTTTCCAAGCCATGAAGAATAACCGCACATCCTCCGATAAGGATGTATTTTACCCCTTCCTTGTTTAGTGTATTACACAAAAAGGAAAGCTTTTCAAGGGTTATCATATTTTTTTACCCTTTCCTCAAGGTCTTTTTGGGCCTCTTCAAATGACAAAAAGGGATATACACCATATGGATAAAAAACTTTGCTTGCCAAAAGATTATGCCTTTTAAGAGAGGCTTCAAAATCTTTAAGCATTTTGGAAAGTCTCTCTTTTTGAAACCCCCTTTCATACATCTCTTTATATAAATCAAGCCTTGCTGTGAGAAAATCCTTATATTTTTTAATCATTGTTAAATTATACATTATTGCCTTTGATTAGGCAAGGTGCTACTCTAATTTTGTATGTGTTTAGCTGGTTTAAAATTCATTTCTCCCTATATGAACGGAAGAGCTTAAAGAACGGAAGGGCTAACTAAAAGCTTTCTTGCTTCCGCGCTTTAAGCGCTTCCACACTTTCTTTCATTGCTTTCCTTAAAATTAGCTGAACACATACTATTTCATTGCTTTCTTTAAATATTAGCTAAACACGTACCTAATTTTTGTCATTTACCAATGCCTCATAAAGAGCCTTAACTTCCGAGCAAGAATTTTTCACCCCAAATCTTTCTTTGGCAAATTCTTTACCTGCTTCTCCCATTTTCCTTCTTAAAGATTCATCCTCTATTAACTCTATCAATCTCCTTTTTAATGATTCAATATCCCTTGAAGGAATTAAGAACCCTGTTTTTCCATCTATAAATGTCTCTGATATACCTCCTGTATCTGTCCCTATTACAGGCTTTCCTAACAAATGTGCCTCTATTAGCACCCCAGGTAATGCCTCTGTGCCGCAGGAGGCAAGAACAACAATATCCATTGCCTTTATAAAATCATATACATTTTCCCTATAGCCTGCAAAGGTTACAATATCATCAATTTTCATATCGTAAGCATATCTTTCCAATTCAGGCTTTAGGCTACCATCTCCTACAATGAGATAATGCAAATTTTGATACCTTTCTTTCAAAAATAAAGCAGCTTGTAATAAATATCTTTGACCTTTACCTTCTGGTTTATTTATTCCTGCAACTATCCCTACTACAATTTTATCTTCTATATTGTATTCCTTCCTTATTTTACAACCATTATATAAATCTTCATCTATTTCCATCCCTGTGTAAATAACAGATATTTTTAAAGGCTCTACCTTATCAAATTTAATTAGATTCTCTGCCACCCTTTTTGATACGCAAATAATTTTATCAGCAAATTTATAATGCCTCCTGCTTAAAAGGCTGCTTTTTTTGTCTGCCCTGCGATGAAATACCAATTTTAATTTATTGAAAAAGAGCCATTTTACAAATATAGATGGCCAAAAGATCTTACCCTGATGGATATGCAAAATATCTATTCTTTCCATTTTTACAATCTTTGCAAGATTTAATATCCCAATAAAATCTAATGAATTATGGATTATAATAGGACAAACAGCAAGGCCTAGCTTTATTGCCTCTTTTTCTAAATAGCTTCCCTTTGGGCATCCTATAAGGTTATAAACCCCAATTTTACCCAGATTTTCTGCCAGAGAAATAACCCTCTTTTCTGCTCCACCAGAAGTAAAAGATGAGTATAGATGTAAAACCTTTATTTTGCTGGATTTATCCTTTTCCATAACTTACAATATTCCTTAATGCTTGCCCTAAAAAATGTCTCAATATATTTTATATCCCTTCCTTTAACAATAGCCCAATACCTTGCAATGCCTTCTGCCATACCTACATAATCCCTTGTATTTATCTCACTTAAATAGCTTTCTATGGAAGCCTTTTTTATTTCCCAGACATCGCTAATATCAATCAAAACATTCGGATAAACAGGAAGCCATATAGGATAGCTATAAACCATCCCTTTGAAACATCCCTTCTGGCAACATTTTTGAAAGGAGGCATTTAAAGCATGATGGTCGGGGTGATTGTCTATTAAAAACGGTAGAAAGATTATCTCTGGTTTATAGGAAGAAATTTCTATATACAATCTATCGTTAAGCTCATCCTCTTCTTCCCTTAAGCCTCTTTGAGAAAAACCCCAAAATTCAAAATCTCTAACATTAAGCACACTTGCTGATTTTTTAGCCTCTTTTGTGCGAGTATCAGATGAAGAGGTAATATAAACAATCTTTGCAAGACCTCCTCTTTTTGTATGCTTGTATATAGTGCCACCACAGCCTATTGCCTCATCATCTGGATGGGGTGCTAAAACCAGGATTTTTTCGGAAGGTAGGTTTTCCTCTAATGGCAAGGAATATTTTATATAGGGTTGAATAACCTCATACAACCTAAATAGCTTCTGCCAGGTAATAAGCCTTTTCATTGTATGTATTTAGCTCCCTAATATGTGTTGAGCTTCCTTTATGCTAAAGAGCCAGAAATCGCTTTGTTTAATTGTAAATTTTAAATTGTTTAGCGAAGCTAAACACGTACCTATTCTCTAATCTCTAATCCCTAATTCCTCAATAAGCTCTCTCCATTTTTGGATTGTATTTTCTATTGAATATTTTTGTGCTGTTTCACGGGCTTTTAAAGATAAATTTTTATATTCCTCCCCTGACAATGATAACATTTTTTTCATCTTTTTGGCCATGCCTTCTACATCCTTACAAGGGACACTAAAACCATTTTCAGCATCGCGTAGGTATTCGGAAATACCGCCTGCAAGGGTGGATAAAACAACCTTTCCAGATGCCATAGCCTGTAATAATGCACCTCCTATCCCTTCCAAATTAGATGAGAGGACAAAATAATTAGCTGCAGAGAGGAGTTTTTCAACATCATCACGAAACCCAAGCGCCAAAACCCTATCCTTCATCCCCAAATCGTTAATAAGGCTTTTTACTTCATCAGAATCTGTTTTGTGTCCAACCAGAATAAGCTTACAATCTTTGCAATCTATATCTTTAAATGCCTTAAGAAGCACATCCTGAGCCTTTGGCCAATTGGCAATATTTATAAAAACCTTTTCATTATCTTTTATGCCAAACTCTCTCCTTATCTCATATTTTCCTTCATCACAAGGTTTAAATCTTGAAAGCTCTACGCCACTTTCTATAACTACAAGCCTTTCTGGGAAAAAATTATGGCTTTTTAATGCCTCAAAAACCTTCCTTGAGACAACTACAATCCTGTCAGCGAGCCTGTATTTGAGATTTTTTGAGATGAAAGAGGGAATATGGGATGACCTTCTCATAGCTATTATCTTTGGTTTTTTAGCAAGGAATGGATAGATAAATACAATGTAGTTAAATGAGAAAGAGGAATTTGGAATTACTACATCATAATTGCCTTTTTTTATTATTTTATATAGCCTTATGTAGTTTCCTATTTGTAGCCTTCTTTTGCTCCCCTTTCCTTTCTCGTAAAACCTTAAACCTACCTTATTTTCCAATCTCTCTATCATCTCTGAATGGGAAAAGGCAAGGCCAAGATTAACATCATAATATTTGCTTAATTCCCTTGTAGCAAGATATGTCTGCTCCTTTGTTCCACACCATCCATTTCCCTCTATAACCTCTAATATTTTCATTTGGAATGGTATCCTATTCCAAAAAGGAGGTGGACAGCCATATGTGGCACATCGGCAGAGCCATCTACAACAGGCACATCTATTGCATAGGAGGAGGTAAATTTTGTTTCTAGGCAACCAAACAATCTCGGGCTGATTTTAATACGTCTGGCAATAGCAATCTGGACTGTAGGTCCTGATATATAAAAACCATTTGGAAACTCTGCATCATAGCCATTTTCTTTATTTCTAATCGTGCTTTCTGGATGGGTCAACACAATGCCACCTCCTACTCGCAGAATAAAATGAGGATAGAGGAAGGCTCTATTAATGGTAATAAGGTTATAGCCATGTGATATTTCAAAATGTTGCACATTCTCGGGCTTATTTTTTAAAATAATTTTTTGATGGACAAGCTCTAATTCCCACGCCTTATATTCCTTCCATAAGCCAAATCTGTAAGCATAATAGGGAGCTTCCTTAAAGGCTTCAGATTTATATTCTGGTCTATTGACTTTAATATCTTCTTGCCCTTCCTGCCTGATGGTTAAAGCCAGGGGTATGTTAAATTGGCTCCCTCCAAAAAGCTCAAAGGAATAGGAATATTTTACCTCTCCAAAAGAGGGACAAACAAACATTAGAAAAAATAAAGCATTGAGTATTCTCTTCATATCAATCCAAAATAGAAACATTAATACAAAAAAACCAATTTTATTTCAGTATACTTTTGTTTTAGTATATCAGCTTAAATCCTTTATATACCCCAATAGGTACACGCTTGCTTATACCTTTAAGGCATTCTCTAATCGTCCGATTTTTCAGGTATTTTTCTCTCTTCGTTATGATAAAGAGTAAATTTCCTAAATTTAGTAATTCCTTGTTTTCATAAACAACATTTGGATGTGTTTCTGTAAAAACTTTCAAATTATCAAGGTCTCTAAAACAATCTACTAATGTCTCATCTTTGTATTTTTGAGATATGTAATTATCGTCATGCCAGAGTTTGTCAAAATTAATCATTTTGTTTTTCATTATTGTAAATGGTCTTGCCCAGCCGTAATGATATATTTTTGCACCTGTAAGTTTTGCATTTGGTTTTTTTCCGTCTAATAACCTAAATCCTTGAGCATCTCCATATGACCTTATTTGACCATTATTTCTAATAATTCTTACCTCTTGTTTATACCAATTTCGTGCATCTTGATATGTCCAGGCACTACCATAAAAATGTATATAATCAAACACAAGGCCGTCAACCTGTAAATTATCTTTATAGCCTTTCATAGCATTATAAATTTTTTCATAGTCATTCTCATGTATAACTTCATCTGCCTGTAAATAAAATATCCAGTTGCCGGTGCAATTTTCTATGGCAATATTTGATTGCTGGCTAAGTATAAGCCCATTTTTTCTTAATGCAATGTCCCATTCTTCCTCAATAATTTTTATTTTTTCTGATCTTACTGATAAAATTATTTCTTTTGTATTGTCATCTGATTTACCAATATTTACAATAATCTCATCACATAATGGTAATAAAGATTTTATTGACTCAATAATTGGATATTGATATATAACAGCATTTCTGACAAAGGTTGCACCACTTACCTTCATTTATTGTAATTATTCACCCCCTCTTTGTGAAACGGAGAATCTTAAGAAAAAGAGAAAAGGAAAATATCATCTTTGTCTAATTAACCATTTATCCACTTTCTCAATCATTCATATAATCTGTCCAATGATTTGGTCATAATTTGAGTTAATCTTTGTTGTCATAATAGAATCTATATAACCACATCGGTTTGCAAATTCTAACCATACCTGAGTTTTGCATGCTTCACTTTCTGCATCACTTAATTTGGCAATAAATGCGGATTTATATCGCCTTTTCCTCCATTCCTCTGCAATATTTGCACATACCGAACGGGATGACCTTCGGATTTGATCAACTAAGGAA
>JBFMDZ010000012.1 GCA_040753555.1 bacterium | reverse complement strand
AAATTTTTCTCTTTAGTTAATTTATAAATTTGCCGATATATATACCGGCGAACCCAGTCTGTTTCAAGACCAGATAGACTCCTAATAATAGTGGAGTCTGACTTCCAATAGGCTCTTTTGATTAAAAGGAACCATTTCTATGATGGCTCTTGCTATATCCTTTGTCTCTATCTGAGGCTGTTTACGGTTATCCTGTAGTTCTCTCTCAAGTTTCCCTAATTGAAATTTCTTTTTTCCTAATGTTCTAAATCTATTAACCTTCATATTGTTTAAAGCACCTCCAAAATATTTAGGGACGCCTAAGTTTATTCAAAAGAAAAGAAAAGATGGCGTCCCCTTCTTTAATATCGGCAGATTTGGTATTTTTCTTAAATATTTCTTTTCTTTTTGTTTTTTTAACAATAATCCATTTTATCTTATTGTTTATATAGATTTGTAAAAAGTTGGGGAAGTTCTGGCCTTATGATTATATTTCTTGAATGGATTTGGAAATACCAAAAGATTATCTAAATTTGAAGGAAGGTCTGCCAACAGGGCAAAAAGGCATTTAAACCGAAGAATACAAAAACAGCTACTTCCATCTTGAGGCATTTGTAAGAAAAATTTTTTCTTGCATTTTTTTCTGTTTTTGTGGGATAATAAGGAGTGTTCTGATTTTTCAGCCAGAGTAAAATTGGGGGAAACAAGTTGTGCGAAAAACCCGACGAGGTTTTATGGTTTTATTAGAAAAATTCATTGCAAAAGACATTCCAAGTTTTATTAGCTGGTTGAAAGATACTGATGCTGAGTTTTTAGTTCAATTTGCTGGTCCAAAATATAAATATCCATTAGATGAAAATCAGATATTACAAACCTTAAATGATAAAAATTATATTGTATTTAAAGCAATCGATGAAAAATTAAATATCCCAATAGGTCATTGTCAATTAATGGAAATTAATTTTATAAATAAAACCGCAGCAATTGGAAGAGTATTAGTAAGAAAAGAATACCGAAATAAAAATTATGGTTATGAGATGTTAATGAATTTAGTAAAATATTCTAAAGATATTTTGGACCTTAAAAAATTAACTTTAAGAGTTTTTGATTTTAATATTGCTGCCATTAACTGTTATAAAAAAATAGGATTTGTAGAAATAAAAAATGAAAATGTTTATTTTAAAGATATTGGAAAAACTTGGAAATGTCTTACCCTAGAATATCAAATATAATGGAATGTCGGGTACTTCGCACAACGACCGTTATCTGCTCATTACGGGTAGGAAGAGGTGGTGATATAAAATGGAACGATTAAAACTTTCAAATAAAGCAAAAGAGAGTATAAAAAGGTTAGTTAATTCTAAGGATTCAGAGAAGATGGGATATATTGCGGCTATAGAGCCACAAACAGGAGAAGTGATTTCTTATGGTAAAAGTGTTGCAGAAGCCTCAAAAGAAGGCAGAAGAATGAAAAATGACCCTAAAGCAGTATTTTTCTTTGTAAAAATAGGTTATCCGGCAGTTCATGTGCTTAAAAGCATCAAGTTAGAAGGATATATTGACCAAGGGTATTTCCCTAAAGTAAAAGGATATATTCATAATAGGAACTTACATCTTGCATCTTCAATTCCTGCTGAAAATATACATTCTTTAGATTTTATAGCTGATACTGGTTTTTCAGGTTTTATTGTGTTAGATACAAAGATTATCCAATCTATTGAAAGAGATTATATTGGTGAAGATACAACTATTTTAGCTGGAGGCAGAGAACATCCTGTAAGTGTATATCTTAGCGATATTACGGTTAATAGCCTAAAATTAAATGGAGTAGAAATTATAGAAATGGAGGGGGAATATCTTACGGGAATAGCCCTTATGAAGTTTATATGCAAAAGAGCAATATTTGCCTTTGATAAAGATGAAGTGCTTTTTGAAGATTAATGGAAATGCCTGCAACGGCAGATAACACGGTGTTTGCAGGAAGCTTCGTTCCCCCAAATCCGCCTTCGGCAACTTCTTTTATCCGCAAGCCGTTATATGAAATTTGGCGAGAGAGGTAATGAAAATGATAACAAAAAGGCGTTATGTTAATACTTGAGATCCAATTTTGTTTTAGTATAGTAAGATTGACTTATTTAATAATCCCAACCCTTCCTCTTTTCTTGTTTCCTCCATCACTAATAACCCAAATATAGACCCCTCCTGCTACTTCCTCTCCTTTATTGTTTCTTATATCCCAAGAAAAAGAGCTACTTACATTTTCCCTCATCATCACAAGCTCACCAGAAATAGTAAATATGCTGATGGAGCTATTCAAGGGAAGGTTGGCAAATCTAATAGCCTTATGATTATATTTCTTGAATGGATTTGGAAATACCAAAAGATTATCTAAATTTGGAGGAAGGCTTGCCAATAAGGCAAAAAGGCTTAAGTTTCCTGTTTTTGCGAAACAGAGGTTATTATTGGTATCTACTTGGGTTATAAGCTTTTCCCAGGTGCCATTTTTATACTCATAAATGGAGAGGGAGCTTTCCTGGATTGAGGTATTGTCAATTATTCCATCATTATCGTTATCTTCATATTCTATGGTTAGGGTAATCTCCTTATTGAGAATGCTCTGGCCATTCTCAAGGCTAATATCAATAGCTATGCCAGCAAAGATGCTTGAAGATGGGGGTGAAGGGCAATATGCCCTCGCAATCTTAAGGACTGTATCACTATTTACTGTGTCTTCAGGTAAATAGAGAGAGATATTATTCCCCTTTCTTATGGTTGTGCCTGTGCCTTTCTTTACTATCCCCTCAACATAGTCATTGCTCAAATGGTCTATGGTAAGTGTAATGACAGGGGGTGATGGGTCAGGTATTCCATCATTATCCTTAGAGATAGCAGAAAGCTCATAAAGACCCTCTGAAAGGGCAAGGGTATCCCATATTGTAAGAAAAATAGAGGAAAAAATGGAACTTTCTGTGGAGATGGCTGTCCATGTTGTTGTGCCAACTTTACGATACCTAAAATCCACTGAGGAAAAACTCTGGTTTTCCAAAACCTCAACCACTAGCTCACCCGATAAGGAAGTTCCTGTGCCAGGTCTAATAATCTTTGCTGATTGTGGAATCAGCCTTAATGTGGCTGTGGACATCTTTGCTAAAAAATCCATCCCTGAACAATTTGTATAGGTAAGAGAGGCTGTGTTTGTAACAAGGAAAGCTCGTGCCCATTTAGGGCATAAAATGACCCCTCCTAGGATTAACCATAGACATATCCTTAACATTTCACTTAATCTTCACTTGATAGCGAATAATGGCTGTTTTTTCAGGAGCAATAATTAGCTCAACCGTGTTTCCATTGTTAGCTTGCTTATTCTTGCCAACAATGATTTTGCTGTCACTAAAGTTTGCCATATCGCCATCCTTTGCATTGGTGCAGGAAATTGTTGTTTCTGTGCTTACCTCAATCCCCTTTCCTGTTCCATAGCTGTTTTCCTGGAAGGTTAGACTTCCAGATAGCACATCCTCAACCACTACATATCTGGCATTGTCTTCGCCTGTATTCTGCAATGTTACTTGGTACTCAAGCAAATCACCGCTTGCCCCGTTTACCTCATTCTGAAATGCTCCCTGCCTGGTTATATTTTTAACCAGCTTTTGGATGGATACATTTGGCAGAGACAAGACCACTATTTTGGCGGTATCAGAACCTGTGTATGTGTTGCTACCTTCATCCTCATAAGAGAGCTCTGCTACATTCGTCAATGTGGATGTCCCAAAAGAAACAACGGGAAGAAGAAGCAGAAATGCAAATACCCCTATCCTTTTCATTTTTTATCACCTCCTTTTTACAAAGATTAATTTTTTGTAACCATTCACCTTTTTAACCCTCCTTGTCTTAATAGAATGCAGAACAAGGGAGTAGAAGGAGTCAATTTTGGATTTTGCTCCCTGTTTTCCCTCCTCCCTTTCTTCTGTTTTCTGTATCATTTTTTGCTATTTCTTAATGAGCATTTTTCCAAGCTTTTTGACAATGCTGTATTATTCATCATTTCTGCCACGGATACGAATCTTGATTTCTTCAACAATCCACAAATGCTGTCTTAAAGGTTCACGAACAATAAGGGGAATGATACCCTTCATAACCTTAACGATATAATGTTTTGCCTGGGTTTTAAGCCGTAGAACAATAATGCCAGAGAATTCCTCTGGTGGATATGCCCTGATGTCTGAGAAATCTGTATCTAATGTTACCAGAATACGATGTTCGCTTTTGCATAATTCTGCAAGAATAGAATCTTCTACTCCTTGCAATTGTTGCTCTTTTACAGTTTTTGCATCATAGCCAGCATTGACAAGCAACTTTGCAACTTCAATTGGTAGATTTTCATCTATCTTAAACTGCATTTGCTATGCTACAGATACTAGTCTTTCGCTAGATAGCTCCGCTGCATAAGCTATAGCGGCTCTAATATCTTCAGGACTAATTGAGGGATAACTTTTTAAAATTTCATTTTCATCTATACCTTCTGCTAAGTTATCCAATATAACTGACACCATTATGCGAGTTCCTTTAATACAAGCCCTCCCATGGCATACAAATGGGTCTGTTGTTATTCTTTCTCTCCAGTTCATATCTTTCTCCTTTTATTACATAATTATACCCTCAAAAAACTCAAAATTCAAAACCATTAAAACTTTGTGCCCTTACTCAGTTTGTGCCTTCTTTTTACACATATTCATTTTTTTATCCTCACTTGGTAAAGAATGGTTACTGTGCCAGAGGGAGGGATACTAATCTCTTCCCCATTGCCTGTGGTTTCACCTTTATCCTTACCAATTGTGATTGTATTGGATATAAAATTAGCCTTATCACTATCACATTCGTCTGTTTGAGATTTATCATCAATCTTGATTGAATTTGCCTCATAAACAACCCCATCTGGCAGGACATCTATCACAACAACAAAATTGGCTGTTTTATTCCCTGTATTGGTTAAGACAAGCCTGTATTCAAGCCTGTCGCCAGCAATACCATCTATGTTTTCCTCGTAACCTGTGTTACGGGTTATATTCCTTACCTCCTTTTTTATGGTAACATAAGGGCCTTCTATAAATATGGTGGCTGTTCCAAGTTTATCTTTATCCTTTGCTGTAATGGTTATAGTGCAGGGTGTATCTAATGTAATGGATAGGGTAGCAATCCCATTTACAAAATTGCTTACTTCAGTTGGAGAAATATTCCCTTTGTCAACAGAGAGTTTTACTGTGTTTTGATAGTCAGTCTTTATCCAACTATCTTCATCTAATGCAATTACCTCAAGTTCAAATGGTGTGCTAACAGTGGCGGTTGCCGGAGTATAAACCTTAAAGTGGTCAAGTTCTCCAGGGATTGCCTCGCAAATGAACGAACCAACACCCCAGGTAGTAAAATAAAGCCTATTGGGAGTGGTCTGGTCTAATTTCAGGCTTCCTCGCTTTAAGCATAATGGAGATACAGCCTCTGTTTGTGGAATAAATACCTTCCAATTTTCTCCTCTGTCTACGCTCCTTATTATATCTATTTTTCCATTCCAGCTTTCCGCATAAACTACATCTGATGTTCTTGGGTCTAAAACTACGGCACTAAAATATCCATCTCTTATTTTATTCCAACTTTTTCCTCCATTTTCACTCTTCCATAATCCACCATCCTCATCACAGGCGACATATATTATGTTGGTATCCCTAAAGTCTATAGCAATATCACGGACTATTTTATTTAAAACCTTTGTCCAGGTTCCTCCTCCATCTGTTGACTTAAATACGCCAATCTCACCTTCATCAATACCAGCATAGACTATATTTGGGTCTTTCGGGTCAATCGCTATCTGCCAGGCTTGATTGCCTGATAGACCACTATAGCTCCAGCTTTCCGCACCATCAATAGATTTGTAAATTCCATTTGGATAATCAATACCAGCATAGAGAATAGAGGGGTTGCCAGGGGCAATAGCTAATCCTCGTATTCCTACCTTTTCTGGAAGCCCATTGGTTTTTGTCCCCCAGGTATTGCCAGAATCTATGCTTTTGCATAAGACCCCCTGCTTAATAGTCTCCCAATCGCCCCCATACAATGCCGCATAGATAGTGGTTGGCTCTTTTGGGTCAATAACAATCCTATCAATATTCATTTGGTCATTATAATCCCAATCGGGTAGAATTTGTAAGTTATTATGTAATTGTTTCCAGGTTTCGCCGCTATTTTCTGTCTTATATCCCCTGATTTCTCCTGTTCCAACATAAATATTTTTTGAATCCTTTGGGTCAATTTCAATTCTGTGAGACCAGATATTCTGAAACCCCTGATTTGATTGCGTCCAACTTCCACCAGCATTTTCACTTCTAAAAAATCCGCCCGCACTTGAGGCATAGACATTGTCTGAATCCTTTGGGTTCACTGCCAGTGAGGTGAGACTTGTAAGTAGGTAACGAGGAATGAGTGGCTCAGCTTTAACATCAGTGCTGATTATGAACCACCAATCTCCATTGTTTGTGCTTTTATATATACCACCATTTTGACCAAGGTAAAGTCTATTAGGGTGATTAGGGTCAACGGCTAAGTTTGTTCCAAATCTACCAGCACAATAAAACCCATACGGGGAAAGCCCAGCATTTATAGCTTCCCATGTATTACCACCATCCTTAGTCCGAAGGATATTATAATTCCCCCCATTATACTGAGATTGGACTAATAGATAAACGGTATCATAAGAGACAGGATTTATGGTTATCCCCCTTGGGATAACATATAGATAGCTCACACCTGTATCAACAGAATCCCAGGTTATACCGCCATCAGTAGACTTATAGACCCCCTTTCCCCAACTTCCTGCATACAGGGTATTTGTAGAGACCGGGTTGATGGCTATTGTAGTAATTGGAGTTTTATCGCTATTAACCTCTATTAAACTTCCCCAAGTCTTCCCGCCATCTGTGCTTTTAAAGATGCCTCCTGTAGTATTAGGGTTGTCAAAGATGTATTTATTACTACTTATTCCTGCATAGACTACATCCGGGTTATAAGGGTCAACAGCTATGCCATAAATATACCAGTCTTTAAGTCCGATTTTTTTCCAACTATTTCCTCCATCTTCACTCTTGCAGATGCCGAAGTCTTTGTATACTCCAGCAATATACAAGGTGGTTGGTGTTGATGGGCTAATGGCAATGGCAGTAGCACCGCAGGCTTGAAAAACCCTTCCACCCACCTCCCTCCAACTCCTTCCTTTGTCAATACTCTTCCATATTCCATAATCTGCTAATATATAGATAACATTTGGATTTTTTGGGTTAATTGCCAGTGTCCAGGCATAACCCATATAAGGACCAATGGGTTTTACAACAGCCTTTGATACCTTAATTAAGTAAGGTTCATCAGCATAATTTAAAGGGTCATACCTTATCCCTTCATTATCCCTTGCCTCAATGTAATATTGGATTCCAGGAAATATTACATCATTTGCAGGAATTGTGGCAGAATAGATAGAGGATGTTCCATCTACAAGTGACATAGGGATTGAGCTGAATAACCCCTCCGTTCCTTTGCGATAATAAACATTGGCCCCTGTTACTTCTACATCATCAACAATGCTTGCCTTTATTTCTATTGCTTTGTTTGGATGGCTTGCCCTTGGCACAATATGGCCAATAAATGGGAGGGAATTGGATGATGGCAAGATAAATATTGTCTTTGTCCCTATTTTATCTTGATTTTGGCTATCTTTTACAGTAATGGTTATCGTTTCTGCGGTATCTAATGTAATGGATAGGGTAGCGACTCCATTTACAAAATTGCTTACTATACTTGGAGAAATATTCCCTTTGTCAACAGAAAGGGTAACTATTCCACTGTAATCAGTAGTTGTAAATTTATCGCTATCTAAAGCAACAATATGTGCTTTGAATGGTTTGCCCTGAACCGCCTGCGGTGGTGTGTATACACCAAAGGCAGTATGCGTTCCCGGTTGCACCTCGCTTTGCCAAAAGCCTTCACCCCAGGTGCAGAAATAGACTTTATTCGGGATATTAGGGTCAATCTTTAATGCGTCTATTTTTAAGAGTGGAGACCCACTCATATTTGCCCCATATTGGGTGTCTTTGATTATTTGCCAGGTGCATCCATTGTCAGGGCTTCTATACATTGCGACAAAGTTATCTGCTTCCCAATTTTCAGCATAGAGGACATCTGGAACAAAAGGGTCAATCTCTATTGAGATAGGGCGTCCAGGCGCTATCAGTGTCCATGTTTGTCCAGCATCTGTAGTTTTGTAAAGCCCATCAAGGGTAGCCGCATATAAAATGCTGGTATTTAACGGGTGAATGGCAATATCTCGCACGCTTTTTCCTGAAAGGCTCTGTGTCCAGGTTCCTTCACCAGCATTGGTTGATTTCCATAAGCCATACTCACCATCAGGTCCATAGGCACTAGCCGCATAGATTACATTTGGATTTTTAGGGTCAATCTTTATGTTCCAGAATCTTCCTGTCGTCTTACTTGTTTGAAACCAATCCTCTCCTGCATTTGTCGTTTTGTATATGCCAAACTCTTTCTGGTCACAACCTCCACCACAATAAAGAATATCAGGGTTAACCGGGTCTATTGCCACTGCATACCAGCGCACATCGTCATCCTCTTTCCCTTCTGGTGGTGGCAATCCCTTAGCTTTTTTAACCCAGTTATTTCCATCGTCTATACTTTTGTAGATTGTGTAACCGTCAAAACCGAATCCCCAGCCATTGCTACCTGCTGCATAAATAGTAGTGGGAGTAGAAGGGTTTATAACAAGAGGGCCAGCCATTCCTAGGTAGGCATAAGGATATCCTATTGTATTGGGAGCTTGTCCGGGTATTTGTCGCCAGGTTTGACCATAATCTGTTGTCTTATATAACCTTTGTTCAGCTGTTCCTAAATAAACATAGCCTGCTGATGTGCCAGGAGTAATTGTCCAAGCAAAGACACAATGCAGACCTCTATTTGTTTTTGTCCAGTATTCTCCTTTGTTTGTGCTTTTAAATATCCCACCTTCACAGCCATAATAGACTGTATCTGGATTTTTATGGTCAATAACCATTGAATTTCCGCCAAGATACCAGCTAGAGGGAAGAAAATCCTCTACAATATCAGCATTGTTTTTTTCAACCCAATTATCACCATTATCTATACTCTTGTAAGCACCATTCCTGGTAGGAAGGTATAGTGTTAATGGATCGTTTGGATCAACAACAAGTTGCGAACCATTACGGTCAGCTTGAGGGAAGTAGGATGGCAAAGGATTTAAGCCGCTATTTATTTGTGTCCAGCTCTGACCACCGTCCATACTTCTATATACACCATTATCCATCTCTAAAGCATATACTATAGTTGATGTAGCTGGATTAACTGTTATACCCTTAGGTAAGATGCGGGCCATAAAAGGCAGACCATTATTTATAGCCTTCCAGGTAATACCACCATCCTCTGATTTATAGATACCAAAACCCCAGGTGCCTCCATATAAAACCTTCCCCTGAGATGTTGGGTCAATGGTTATGACACTCATAGCAGGGTCTATTGCTTGTTTGATAACATCTAACTCGTAGAATGTCTCGCCACTGTTATCACTCCTCCATAAAGACCCATATCTTAATATCCCACTCGCAAATCTACCTTCACTTCTACAGACATACAACCTGCCAGGATTGGCTCTATCAGGGGTTATTCCATAAATCTGATTCCCAGGCAATCCTATATTTATAAAATTATTTCCTCCGTCAGTGCTTTTATATATACCACGACCTGCTGGTTCATCGCCGCCACAATCTGCCAGAGGTGCAACATAGACTGTAGTAGGTGTTGATGGGTCAAGCGCAAGGGCTGGTCCTGCACCATGGGCGGTATTTTCCTTACCATCCTTTACCGCAGCACCAATTGCCTTCCAGGTTCTGCCAGCATCAATGCTCTTATAATATCCATAATCTGCGGAAAGATATAGGACATTATTGTTTTTAGGGTCCATAACCATTGCCCAGATATAGGCAACAATAGAAGGGCCATTGGGCTTGAAGAATATTTTTGATACATCAATCTGATAAGGTGAGCTTAAACCAAGGGGTGGGTCATATCTTATCCCTTCACTATCTTTTGCCTCAATGTAGTATTGGATTCCCTCAAAGGTTACACCATCTGCAGGAATTGTGGCAGAATAGATAGAGGATGTTCCATCTAGAAGTGACATAGGGATTGAGCTGAATAACCCCTCCGTTCCTTTGCGATAATAAACATTGGCCCCTGTTACTTCTACATCATCAACAATGCTTGCCTTTATTTCTATTGCTTTGTTTGGATGGCTTGCCCTTGGCACAATATGGCCAATAAATGATGTAGCAAAACCCTCTGTTGTTAAGCTTATTATAAATATACCCAATAAAAATTGGTTTTTAAGTCTAGCCATTTATTTTAATCCATCTTTATTGAAAAGAGGTTGTAACCATCATGGCCTAAGAGGATGAAAAATATTTCCTTCCCTTTAGGCCAAAATATCCTTGTTATAAACCCTCTTTCTATAACCCATAGCCTTTTTTTATTTTGCCCATTGGTATCCATAATCCAAAGCTCCCTTTTTATAATATTGTCATATTCATCATAAAAATATTGAGAATAAACTATTTTAGTTTCATCCGGCGAGGTTTTAAAAACATTAACATTATCTGCACCCAAGCTTATCCTTTTACCTGTCTCTATATCCTTCACATAAAGGCTTCCTCCCTCAACTATTGTTCCAAACCTATATCCGGCTGTATAAACAATCTTCTTATCTGAAAGCCAATCAGCTCCCCAGACTCCATCATCATAAGCCAACTCTTTACTACTATCGTTTTCATTGGGATTTTGATTAAAAGTGGTTAAAAGTCTGTCATTGCTACCATCTAAATCCATTATTCTCAATGTTGTTTGGCCTTCAAACTCATAATTGTCTAAATAGCCAATCTTCTTTTTATCAGGAGATAGCCCAAAAAAGTGATGATAGTAACCTCCGGTATCCTTTAATACCTCCTCTTTTTTTTCTGATAAATTTAGAGCCACTATTTCATATCCTGTGCTATATATAATTTTTTGGTTATTAACAAAACTTACATTTACAGCCCATTGATTAGGACGAACAGGACATATTTTCTCTGGTTTTGTCCTTTTGTCAAGTGGTACCATCCATATACCGCTATAGCTTTCTTTTCCGGCCTCGCGATATTCAAGATAATAGTAAATCTTTTTACCATTTAATGAAAACACCATCCATCCCTCGCAAACACCAGAAATCAGCTCTTTTTTACTAAAAACACTTGTGTTTCTATCAAAAATCATTATAGAATCAAAGGTCAAGTAGACAATCTTTCTGGTATTTGGTGAAAAGACTACATTCGTAACATTTGATAAAATTAAGGTTGGTTGCTTATCCTCATTACTATATACAATTAGTGGAATTAAACATATAGTAGTAGTAGCCGCCAATACCACTAATTTCTTCAGCATAGATGTACCTCTAATATATAAGTTTTTAGTCAAGCAAATCAACTTTCTCAACACCTTTATAATTTATCGGCTGTAACCCTTTGGTGTTCACTCTCCTATTATAGAAATCTTCGCAATTCAACTATAGTGTTGGTGCAATATGGCCAATAGAAGGTGGTTCTATCCCAAATCCATTACACAAAAAACCAAAAGTAAATATCCAGAAAAACCTTTTCACCCTAAATTAAATATAACACAAAATTCAGGATTTGTCAAAAAAGTATGTGTTTAGCCTCCTTAATTGTATCGAGCTTCCTCATTAAAGAGCCAGAAACGAATTGTTTAATTGTAAATTTATAATTATAGTATCTTTCATAAATTGTCAGAATATTTGTTATTTAGGCACAAAGGGGCAAAGGGACAAAGCAGGTAACAAATAAATCTGTGCCTTTGTGTCTTAAGTGCCTTCTTTCATCTTGTTCTCACTTGCTTAAACACATACAAATAAAATTATCCTACTATGAAGATTTAGTGTGTTGACTATAATTGATTTTTAGTATATTTTTAAAGACCCCTAATGGATTATAAGGAAGAAGGACATAGTCTTTTATAGAAAGGCTTGAAAGAAAGCCTTTGATTGCAAGGATATTTTCCCCATCTGTAAAACCTGGAATAATGGGTGTTCTCGCAATAAGGGTGATATTTTCTTTGCTTAAGAGCATTAGGTTTTCAAGGATTTTTTTGTTATCACGACCTGTATATTTTTTGTGCAAATCTGGGTTAATAACCTTTACATCAAACAAACATAAGTTAAGATATGGAAAGATTTTCTTTTTAAAAATAGAATATTCAAAGAAACCAGATGTTTGAATAGCTATATGAATGTTTTTCTCCTTAAGCCTTATCAAAAGGGGATTTATATATTCAGGAAATAATGTTGGCTCACCTCCAGATAGGGTTATCCCGCCATTAGATGTTTTATAGAACACCTCATCCCTTAAGATAATTTCTAGCAATTCATCAATTTCATAATATCTTCCAATCCGTTGGATAGCCTTACCTGGACAGGCATCAACGCAGGAAAAGCAGAGATTGCATTTGCTCCTTATGACCCTTGAAGCATCCCTTGTAATTGCATTATTTTTACAAACCCTTTCACACTCAAAGCAGGATATACACCTTTTTTGAAAAAATCCAATTTCTGCATCCATTGATTGACATTCTGGGTTATGACACCATATACAGGAAAGTGGGCATCCCTTGAAAAATATTGTTGTCCTTATACCAGGCCCATCTTCATAAGAATTCCTTTTTATATCAACAATAAGGGGTTTGTTCAATTTAATCAATAATACAACAATCCAAAGTAAATTGCAATAAGTATATGTTTAGCTAATGAGGGTTTCAATAAAAAATGGGTTGTAAATTTAAAATATAAATTATAAAATAATTGGTATCTATTCAGGTAAGGTGAATAATTACAAAGTTTTAAGGATAATTACCCGTCTTAACATTGGAGGTCCTTCTATCCATACAATATTATTAAGTAGCGGGCTTTCTTCTGATAAATTTAAGACATTCCTTGTAGTTGGGAAGGAGGGGGAAGATGAGGGAAGTATGCAAGACGAGGCAAAAAAGAAAAATATTGATATAATCTTTATTCCAGAGCTTCAGAGGGAGATTTCTCCAATAAAGGATATTATTACATTTTTTAAGCTTATTGGAATAATTAGAAAGGTAAAGCCAGATATTGTTCATACACATTTGAGCAAGGCAGGGATGATTGGAAGGTTTTGTGCATGGCTTTGTGGCGTTCCTATAATTATTCATACATTCCATGGACACACCCTACACTCATATTTTGGAAGGCTAAAAACCCTATTTTTTATTATCATTGAAAGGTTTCTTGCCATTATTTCAACAAGGGTAATTACATTAACAGAAAGCCAAAGGGATGAGATTTTGAAATTTGGCATAGGAAATAGGGATAAGGTTATAGTAATCCCTCTAGGCCTTCCCCTTGATAAATTTTATTCTCTTTCTGAAAAAAAAGGCATATTAAGGAAAGAGCTTGGGATTTCTCAAGAACCCCTTATTGGAACAATAGCAAGGCTTGTTCCTATAAAAGATATTTCAACATTTTTAGAAGGAGCAAGGATTGTTCTGGAAGAAATTAAGGATGTCTTTTTTGTCATTGCTGGTGATGGCTATCTTAGACAGGGATTAGAGAAAAAGGTTAAAGACTTGGGTTTAGAAAAAAATATTTTTTTTCTTGGGTTTAGAAAAGACCTTGATGTTATCTATGCAGACCTTACCTGCTTTGTTTTGTCCTCATTAAATGAAGGGCTTCCCGTTGCAATTATTGAGGCACAGACATCCGGAATTCCCGTTGTTGCAACAAATGTTGGAGGTGTCTCAACCCTTGTATCTTCCGATTGTGGCATTCTTGTTCCTTCAAAGAACCCTAAAGCATTGGCAGATGGTATAAAGACTATTCTTTTAGACAAAGAAAAGGCAAAGATTATGGGAGAAAAGGCAAAGGAATCTTCAAAAAAATATACAGACAAAAGGTTGATAGGTGATATAGAAAAGCTTTATGAAAATTTACTTTCTTAAATCTTTACAAAATATATCCTTAGTTTTTATACTCTAACTAAATGAACCCAGAGGAATCTATAGAAGAGCTTTTAGGCCTTATGGTTGAGGCAAAGGCATCAGACCTTTTTATTAAGGTTGGAAGCCCTCCTGTGGTAAGGGTTGCGGGAAGGCTTGTTAACCTGCAATCTGAAAAATGGAAGGAAAGGAGGCTTACACCTCAAGAAACAGAGAGTTTTGCATACTCTGTGATGAATGAAAAGCAAAGAAAGAATTTTGAAGAGAAGATGGAGCAAGACCTTGCATATTCTGCCTCAGGATTGGGAAGATTTAGAATCAATATATTTAGACAGAGAAACTCAATAGCTATGGCTTTAAGGCTTGTTCCATTTAATATCCCACCATTTGAAGACTTAAATCTCCCTGAGGTGATAAGGGAGCTTGCTGAAACAGAAAGGGGAATAATCATTGTAACAGGTGTAACAGGCTCTGGAAAATCCACAACCCTTGCATCTATGGTAGACCATATAAACAAACAAAGAAGATGCCATATTGTGACTGTAGAAGACCCTATTGAATTTCTCCACAGGGATGCCCTTTCCATTATCAATCAAAGGGAGGTTGAAATGGATACCCTATCCTTTAATGATGCCTTAATACATGTTGTCAGACAGAATCCAGATGTAATAATGGTTGGCGAGATGAGGGATATAACAAGCCTTCAAGCTGCTTTATCTGCTGCTGAAACAGGACACTTTGTTCTTACAACAATGCATACTTTGGATGCAACCCAGACATTGGAGAGGATAATAAACTTCTTTCCACCATATCAGCATAACCAAATAAGGATGCAGCTTGTCTTATGCCTTAAGGCAATTATTTCCTTGCGTCTTCTTCCAAGGTGTGATATAGAGGGAAGGGTTCCTGGATGTGAGGTTTTGGTTGTTACGCCTTTTATTAGAAAGCTTATTGAGGAGAATAAAATCTCCCAAATCCCTTCTGCTATTGCTGATGGTGGATTTTATGGAATGCAGACATTTAATCAATCCTTAATAGGCCTTTATCAAAGGGGAATGGTAAGCTATGACGATGCCCTCTCTGCTTCAACAAATCCTGAGGAATTTAAGCTAAATATAAGGGGGATATACTCTGGAAAGGATGTTATTATGGAGGAATATGTGCCAAAAGAAGAGGAGGTTTCAACAAAAGAGGAGCCTTCCCAAAAAGCTCCCTCTTCTATTTTAAGAACAAAAGACCAATTTTCATTTTAATTTTGACATTTTAGAAAAAATCTGGTATATTTAAATAATGAAACATCTTGGATTTTTTGTCCTATTAGCCCTTCCTTGTTTTGGCTTTGAGCTTTCTTTAGAAAAGGGGTTTATTATTGAGGGGACAAATAATGTTTCATCTTCCCTGCCTTGCTATTTTAATCCCGATACAAACCCTGATATCGCTATGGGTGTGCCAGATGACAACAGGGTTTATATATTTTCTGAAAACCACAAAGGAACAATTTCTATAGATTTGGCAAATTACAAAGTATTTGGTAGAGAAGGTGAAAAGATTGGATTTTCATTAGCCTTGGGTGATATAAATGGCAAGGAAAATAAGGATTTAATTATTGGTTGCCCTGAGGCAGGAACTTGTGGCAAGGTTTATATAATTGAATGCCCAATAGATCGGCATGAGGTTCATCTTGAATTAAATGAAGGAATAGAGCTTTTAGGAGAAATTGAAAATGAAAAATTTGGCTATTCCATAGCTACAGGAAGAATAAATGGTGATTGGTTTGATGATATAGTTATTTCTGCAAAAGATAGCAAGACAATTTATCTCTTCCTTGGAGATTATGTAAGTCCTATAAAAACCTTAAGCCTACCTGGTAAAGAATCTATTATAGGAGACATAAACAAGGATGGCTTTGGCGATATTGCAACCATATTGGATGGAGGTCTCATCATTTATTGGGGTTCATCTACCTATCCTTATATTGCTGGTTCTTCCTTTTTTGCTGGTTCATATTCCTGCCTCTCTGGAGGAGATATAAATAATGATGGCTTCTATGACCTTGTTATTGGAGGGGATAAAACATACATATTCTATGGAACAAATACAGATTTTGGAAGTCTAACAGAAACTATAGATTACAGCGGAAATTCTATAGGCATTGGCAATATAAATGGCGATGGTTTCCTTGAGCCAATAATTTGTGGAACAGATACAATCCTTTTCCTCAAAGGCACATCATCCTTTGGCTCATTGACGATTGCTGGTACATATTCCCTTTCAACAGGCGATATAGATGGTGATAGCGATGATGATATTCTCATTGCCAATAACAACAAGGTTTATTGCCTGTATGAGCCATTTTACATAAGGGGCACAGCCACAAAGGATACAATTATAACAATTTTAGAAACCCAAGCAAGCTCAACCACCAATATCGAGGGAAGGTTTTTCTTTGAAAATCTCCTTGAGGGAACGCATACCCTTATTCCTACAAGGGATTTTTATCTATTTAAGCCTTCCTCCTTTACTACATTCCTTTCATTATCAAGGGATGATATTGTTTTCGAAGGAAGCCATCTTTACATCAAAGGCTCAATAACCGAGAATTTAGCCGGGCTTGAAGGAGCAACCATTACATTAACAGGAGAAGAAACAAAAACAACATTATCTAATAGCTCTGGTTCTTATCTCTTTGAGCTTTCCAAGACGGGAACATATACCTTAAAGCCAGAAAAGCAATTTTATGTTTTTTCTCCTCCCCAAACCTTAATTATCTCAGAAGACTTTCCAAGCTATGAGCAGATTAACTTTCAGGGAAATTACCTCTATATTAAAGGTTCTATAACAGAAAACGGGGCTCCTCTTGAAGGTGCAACCATTACATTGACAGGGAAAGAGACAAAAACAACCCTCTTAGATAGCTCTGGCTCATATATTTTTGAGCTTTCTGAAAATGGAACATACATTTTAGAGCCAATAAAGGAATTCTATATCTTTAGCCCTGCTACAAAAACTATCTCTATATTAAATGGAGGAAGGATAGAGAATTTTTATGGAAGGCATATGTTTATCAAAGGCTCGGTAACCATAGATGGAAATCCGGCTACAGATTCTGTTCTTTCTATTTCTAATATTGGTTCTACCACCATTACAGATACAGGCTCTTATTATTTTGATGTTTCACTCCCTGGGGAATATACCATCTCTGTTGAAAAACAGGGTTTTGGCTTTGATTATGAGGAAGCAATATTTACTATAAATTATGGCAATCCAAGCATAATTCATAATGTATCTGGATCTCCCCTTTCCCTCTGCGGAACAATAACCCTGGAAGAAAGCCCATTTGCAAGTGTTTCTGTCTCCCTTTCAGGCTATAGAGAAGCAACCACCACAACAGATAGCAATGGCTATTATTCCTTTGATATTTTTCATTCAGGCTCCTATACTATAAAACCTGAAAAAGAATACTATGGATTTAATCCATCTAAAAAAGACCTATTTATTGGCTTTTATAACCCAAACTCTATTGTAGAATTCTCGGCAAGCCTCCTTTTCCTTAAAGGTTCTATAACAACAGAGGGCTATAGCCCTATAGATAATGCAACCATAACTATTACAGGCGATTATTCAACATCAACCACAACAGACCTATCTGGCTCATACTATATTTTGCTTACCTATCAAGGAACCTATACAATTACACTATGTAAGGAAAAATATAGGTTTAGACCAGAATTGATTACATCATTTATTTCAGAGGGAAAAACATTTGATTTTAAGGGAGGAATTCCACCAAAAATAGGAAGCATTACACCAAATATAGGAGAAAATACAGGGATAATTTCTATTACCATTGAAGGAGAAGAATTTTCAACCAATACAACATCATACCTCTTGAAAGGCTCTGATAAAATCTTTGGTGTCTTTTCAACAATTACAGCCTCAACCACAATTGAATTTGTATTTAACATTAAATCCTCTCCACCTGGAACATATAGCCTTGTTCTTATAAATGATGGTTATTATCCAGAGACCCTGACAGATTGCTTTTTTATTGGTGCAAGTGTTAAAAGGATTGAAATATCACCATCTTTTATCTATCTTTCTGATTTGGGAGAAGCTACATTTATAGCTAATTGCTTTGATGAATGGGGATGGCATTTGGATAGAATATCTACTTGGAGCACAACCTTTGGAATTGGAACTTTATCCCAAGATATAGGCACCTACACCGTATTTATCGCAGGAACATTAGGGACAACAGGATATATTTTTGCAAATTCTAATGGGGCTATGGCAACATCAACAATTTTTATCCTTGGTGCATCAAGCTTAAATATTGAAGGCTCATCTACAAAAAAAGCAGGAGAGGATTGTATTTTTAGTATTAAGGCATTAGATAAATTTGGTGCTTTTGCCCCCTCTTATAACTCAACCATAAGAATATTTGGCTCTAATATCCCAATGATAAATGGTCTGGGAAGCTTTACAATATCCTTTATAACATCTGGAACAAAGACAATTACAGCTTACGATACAAACCTTTCCTCAATATTTGGCTCTACAACAATATTTATAGAGCCAGCTTCTGCATCAAGGGTTTATCTTTATTCAAACCCTGCTTCTTGTGATATTGGAACAACAACAATACTTGCCTATATCACAGATGAATTTGGAAATCCTGTATCTGACGGCGTAATTGTCCATTGGAAGATTATGGATGGAACAGGCTCTTTATTGTCAACATCAATAACAAAGGATGGAACAGCAACAAATATTTTAAGCTCAAGAAAGGCTGAGATAAAAAGAATTAGGGCAACTTGTAATTATGTAGAAGAAATAGAGATAAAATTTATAGAGGGAGAGACAAAAAATCTTTCCCTTTCTCTAAAAGAGGGAGATGAGGCAGGGGAGGTTTTTGTTTTTACCTGTATATCCTATGACTCCTTTGGAAATCATACGCCAAATTTTATAAGCTCAGCTACATTCACATCAGATTATTCGCAGACAGCTCAAACATACACAATAACAGGAAGCCTAACATTCTCTTTAATCTTTGATAAATCAGGAACATATACAGCAACAATTACAGCAGGGAGTATCATAGCAACAACGAGCTTTTTTGTTAAGCCATCATTTTTGCAATCATTAAGGATTGGGACATTAAGCGACATTGTTATTGGCTCCTATTTTGATTTAGACATTTATTGCTATGACCGCTTTAATAATTTAGTTGATCCAGGCTACATTTACATCTCTGATTCTTTGCAGGCAATTACCTATGGAACAACATCTAATTTTACAAAATACAAGGCAAAGATTTCTCAAATGGGAAGCGATACAATAAGGTTTCAGGCAAGTTCAGTTAAACAGGAAATTTCTGTCTATGTGCTTGGAACACCATGTTTGGATTGCAAGCTTATCTCATCTATAGGAACAATTACCATAAAACAGGGCTCATTTAATCAACCATATAGGATTGATGTAGAAACAAATATAGGGACAATTAGCCTACCTTCTGGAAATATTGGCTTTGGGCTATCTATTACAGCAAGCACGCAAACACTTGCCTCTTGCTCTATTGTTATTGAAATTCCATACAATGACAAAGATAATGACCATATTGTTGATGGGACAAACATAGACGAAAGAACCCTGAAGATTTATGTTTATGAGGAAGGATGGAAGGAAATTGCATCTTTTGTAAATCCTTCTTCCAATATTTTAATCGGAACGACAAATCATCTTTCTGTGTTTGCACCCCTTGGAAATTCGGGTGCATCTTCTGTTTTAAAGAAGGTTCCTGTATTTCCAAATCCATATAAGGCTTGGGAAAAGGACAAGCATAAGGGAAAGATAACATTTGGCGACCCTTCATCGCCTGTAAATTCAGAAAAAAGGCTTCCATCACCAATTACCATCAGGATATTCAATTCAGGAGGTGAGCTTATCTTGAAAAAAGAAGATATTATTCCAACAAGTGGGATATGGGAATGGAATGTTGGTGATGTAGCAGCAGGCGTATATTTCTACCAGTTAAAAAAGGGAAAGGATGAGGTCTTTGGAAAGATTGGGATAATCAAATAAATTGCGATAGATTTTATTTTCTTAAGATGATTGAAAGGTTTTTCTTTGCTTCAAAATGGTTTGGGTCTATTTGTAATGCCTTTTTTAATAAAGAAATTGCCTCCTCTTTTTTATTCATCTTAAGGTAAATAACAGAAAGGTCAGAATAAGCATCAGCATAATCTTTCTTTATTGACAAGGCATTCTTTAAAGCCCTCTCTCCCTCATTATATTTTCCTAAAACAATATATGTCCTTCCTAGGTCTCTGTAAATTAAGGGGTCATTTTGGTTTAGAGCTATTGCCTTAAGGTATTCATTTAAAGCCTTATTATGCCTTCCAAGGATATTATAAAGGCTTCCCCTTTCCTTATAAGCCTTTGAATATTCTAAAATCATCCCCAACATCCTTCCTTCCTTTATTTTTTCAATCTTTCTTATCCTAAAATTTGGAATGCTTTCGTCAAGCTCCTTTTCAATATCGGAATTTAAGGGTGCAATTCTGAATACAAAACCAGATGGAATATGGATAAACCCTTCTGGTATCCATCCTTTAAAATCAAGGTAAATTGGCGTATCCGAGTTGTTTAAAACCAGGGTTTCAAACCTTCTCTTTAATATGGCATCAAGCTCGGATAATGGCTTATCCCTTGAAGGAATGTTGGTGATGTAGCAGCAGGCGTATATTTCTACCAGTTAAAAAAGGGAAAGGATGAGGTCTTTGGAAAGATTGGGATAATCAAATAAATTGCGATAGATTTTATTTTCTTAAGATGATTGAAAGGTTTTTCTTTGCTTCAAAATGGTTTGGGTCTATTTGTAATGCCTTTTTTAATAAAGAAATTGCCTCCTCTTTTTTATTCATCTTAAGGTAAATAACAGAAAGGTCAGAATAAGCATCAGCATAATCTTTCTTTATTGACAAGGCATTCTTTAAAGCCCTCTCTCCCTCATTATATTTTCCTAAAACAATATATGTCCTTCCTAGGTCTCTGTAAATTAAGGGGTCATTTTGGTTTAGAGCTATTGCCTTAAGGTATTCATTTAAAGCCTTATTATGCCTTCCAAGGATATTATAAAGGCTTCCCCTTTCCTTATAAGCCTTTGAATATTCTAAAATCATCCCCAACATCCTTCCTTCCTTTATTTTTTCAATCTTTCTTATCCTAAAATTTGGAATGCTTTCGTCAAGCTCCTTTTCAATATCGGAATTTAAGGGTGCAATTCTGAATACAAAACCAGATGGAATATGGATAAACCCTTCTGGTATCCATCCTTTAAAATCAAGGTAAATTGGCGTATCCGAGTTGTTTAAAACCAGGGTTTCAAACCTTCTCTTTAATATGGCATCAAGCTCGGATAATGGCTTATCCCTTGAAAAAGATTTATCCATATTGAGATAGGGCTTATCCTGAAGGAGGCTGTGTAATGCCCAATCCTGGTGAAAATATGGGTATAAAATTGGTGAAATATCTTTTCTTCTTTCCTCAATATGAAGAAGATACCATAATGGAAATATATTGTAATCCATTGTGTAAAGGGAAACAGGGTTTTTCTTTAAAGAATCCATTAAGCCTAATGTGTGATCATAAATGATATAATAATCCCTCCTGTTGCAAAAATTAAAATGGGTAATTAAAGGAATTAAGGGAATGAGAAGGCATATTAGAGAAAGCCTTTTTGGAAGGGCTGAAAAACAAAACCCTGCAAATATGCCTATGTAGATAAAGGATGGGATATAATAATCCTCAATATTTGGGATATTATAGCCAATTGCCATATAGATGTTAAAGGCAATGGTAAGGAGACAAAAGAAAAAGAAAAAGATATTTTTTTTAAAAAGAAGAACCAAACCAGCCAGAGCAAAGATAAGGGGAATTATGGTAAATTGTGAAAGAAACAAAGGAGAAACCCTATCCTTTAAATGCTCCAATACCTTTATAAATGTAGGAAGGGAGAATAACCCAGTATATCCAAAGCCTGTGATATGAAGCTTAAATCCCATTATGTCCTTTGGCATATTCCAATTTAGATGAGGATTACAAGATGCCCTTATAGGAAGGTAAAACCAAAGCAATAGGGGAAGGATAAAAAGTAAAGCCATTTTTGAAAGGATGAGGAGTTGAGGCAGTATAGTTTTTTTCTTTGTGCCTTTGTGCCTTTGTGCCTTTGTGCCTTTGCCTTTGTGCCTTAATAATACCATAATGATAAAGAAAATGCTTCCTGGAATAAGAAACATTGTTTGTGTATGATGAGCAAAAGAAAGACCAAGAAGGAAGCTAAACAAGAGCCATTTTCTTTTAATTAAAAGGAATGTGAGAAGGCTGAAAAATAAGCCATTCAGGGTATATTTTTCTGCGATAACAGCTTGTTCCCAGAATCTTTGAACAAATGCAAGGATAAGTGAGGAAGAAATAGCAGAAGCTTTCTTTCCTGTTATATCTAATATAATAAAATAAACAAACATCACACATAGCGAAGCAGAGAGGGAGGAGAGAAAATTCATCCTAAAGGCAATGCTTCCAATGGGAATAAGGCTTGAAAAAACATGTCCTGAAATCATATAAAGTGGATAGCCGGTTGGATGACAAATCCCAAGAATAAAAGAGGCTGTTGTCATATCCCCTGAATCGTGGAGGCCAACAGATGGTGTAAGGGTAAAAAGATAGACAAAAAGGGAAAAAAAGAAAACAAAAAGAGCCATATAAAAATTTTAAATTGTAAATTCTAAATTGTAAATTAAAAATACTTGCTAAATATTATGGAAGTTATTATAATTTTTTAATAATGAAGAATCCAGATAAGGAAATCTTAAGCAAAAGACTTGACATTGAATCAAAGATATTCTTCTTTGAATATAAGGAGAATCCAAATGGAAAGTTTTTAAGGATTGTTGAGAAGTCATCAGGAAAAAGGAATTCTATTGTTGTTCCAGATTCAGGTCTTTCTGAATTTATCAATGTCCTTGAGGTAATAAAGAATTCAAGGTAAGATGCTTTTTGTTACAACCTTAAATACCCTTCCAGGAAAAACAAGGGAAGCCCTTGAGGTATTCCTGAAATATGCAAAGATACCTAATACAATTAATATAAAAGAGAGCCTTTTTCTATTTGGAAAGCCAGAGCTTTTGTTAATCTTTGAAGCAGATAATGAAAGGGATGCAGCTGAATTTATAATACAATTTCAAGAGGTTGCAGAAACACAAACATCCCTTGCCCTTCCAATTGAAAAGGTATGATAAAAACGCAAAATTCAAAACTCAAAAGTCAAAAGTGTGGTAAGAATTTAATAAAAAATCAAAAGTCAAAACTATTAAAACTTTGTGCCTTTGTGCCTTTGTGCCTTTGTGCCTTCTTACTTGCAAGATTTGCCTATCCTATTGACCTTGTCAATATTCCTAATGCAGAAACATTAAAAAAAGGAGACCTTTCCCTTTCCTTCAGAATCTATGACAATGGTGGATTAGTAATGAATTCTGGATTAGGGCTTTCTAATAATGTATTTGTTGGTGTTCCTCTGGATATGCAAAATGCCATTGGAGATGAAAAGATAGAAACAAGCCTTCCTTTACTCCTTTTTCTTAAGGTAAAGTGTACATCTGGAAATGAAAAAATACCAAGTATCTCTTTAGGCTACTATGACCCCTATGGATATAAGAAAAGATGGGAAGGAAAAAGGATAAAAGGTTTAAAGGGGCTATATCTTGTGGCTACAAAGCCTATTATTTTATTTGACCTTAAGCATAATTTAAGCTTTGGATTTCTTGTTGATGTAGAGGATTATGAAAAGGGGGGGTTTTCATTATTCTCTGGAACTGAGCTAGCATTAGGAGGTAAATTCATCCTTCTAGCTGAAGTAGAAAGTATTCCAATTGATAGTGGGAGTGAAAATAAAAAAGCAGGGTTTAACTTAGGAACAAAATTTTTACTTGCAGAAAACCTTGACCTTTCTATTTGTGCTATAGACCTCTTTGGAGGAAATCCCTCAAGAATAGTGAAGATAGGGTATAAAATCAAGGTCTTTTAAAACTTAAAAATGCAAAACAAAAATGAAAATAGAGCTTTATGATACAACCTTAAGGGATGGTTGCCAAATGGATGGAATATCATTTTCCCTTCAAGATAAAATTGCCATAGCAAGAATCATGGATAACCTTGAAATTTCTTATATTGAGGGAGGATGGCCATCTTCAAATCCTAAAGATGAATTGTTTTTTAAGGAAATAAAAAAAGAAAGGCTAAAATCTTCAAAGATTGTTGCCTTTGGTTCAACAGCACATCCAAAATATAAACCAGATGAAGATTTAAATTTACAAGGTTTAATTGATGCAAAGACAGAAATTATAACAATCTTTGGAAAAACCTCTCCTTTCCATATAAAAAATGTTTTGAGGGTATCCCTTGATAGAAATCTTGAAATTGTTGAGGGCTCTATAAAATTTTTAAGAAAAAAAGGAAAAAGGGTATTCTTTGATTGCGAGCATTTCTTTGATGGCTATAAGGATAATCCAAAATATGCAAAAAGGGTTATAGAGGTAGCAATAAATGGCGGTTGTGAAATTGCTATTCTCTGTGATACAAATGGCGGTTCATATCCTGAAGAAATAGAAAAAATTATCAAGGAATTAAAAACAAATTTTCCCTTGGGCATCCATACACACAATGATAGAGAGCTTGCTGTAGCAAATAGCATTTCTGCTGTAATGGCTGGATGTAGACAGGTTCAAGGAACAATGAATGGATATGGAGAAAGGTGTGGGAATGCAAATCTTATAACACTAATTCCAAACCTCTATAAACTTGGGATTTTAACAATAAAGGAGGAGAAATTAAAAAGCCTTACAGAGACATCCAGGATTATCTCTGAGATAGCAAATATTGCTCACAGTCCACATCAGCCATATGTTGGTCAATCTGCATTTGCTCACAAGGCTGGCGTCCATAGTAGCGCTGTGATGAAGCACCCAGAGACTTATGAGCATATAAACCCAGAGCTTGTTGGAAATACAAGGAAGATGATTGTTTCAGAGCTTGCAGGAACAAGCTCTATAATCCATAAGGCATCTGAATACCAGATTAGCTTTTCAAAAGAAGAGACAAAGAAGGTTTTAAAGATTGTAAAGGAGATGGAGAATCAGGGCTATCAATTTGAGGCAGCAGATGGCTCTTTTGAGTTATTGATAGATAAGGCATTAGGTTTATATAAACCATCCTTTAATATAAAGGAATACGGCGTTATTGTTGAAAATGAAGGAGGAAGGCTTACATCAAAGGCAACCGTAAAAATTGAGGTAGAAGGAAAGGAGGAATATACAGTGGCAGAGGGAGATGGTCCTGTAAATGCCCTTGACAAGGCAATAAGAAAGGCTTTGTATCCATTCTATCCAGAGCTTTTGGGTGTCCATCTTACAGATTATAAGGTTAGGGTCCTTGACACAAAGGAGGGGACAGCGGCAAAGGTTCGGGTTCTTATAGAATCATCAGATAAAAAAGGTTCTTGGGGAACTGTCGGCGTCTCAGAAAACATCATTGATGCCTCCTGCCATGCCTTAATTGATGCCATAGAATATGCATTGTTAAAGAGAAAAGAAGCATACATTGCAAACACAAACAAAACTAATCAGGCTGAAAAAGGCAGTTTGGCAGGGGTTAAAAAATCCCGCTTGATTATTAACAATACCTGATTGATGGGCTAAAATAATGCAATATTTGTTATATGGCTTATGTAATTGCTATATCTGGAAAGGGAGGCGTTGGAAAGACAACAATAACAAGTCTCATAATCAAATACCTCCTTTCTTTAAAAAAAGGTTCTATTCTTGCTGTTGATGCTGACCCTTCCTTTAATCTACACTTTCTTTTAGGAATGGATGCTCCTAAAACCCTTGGTCAATTAAGGGAATCTGCGAAAAAAGACAAACCCAATTCAATGGATTTGTTTTCCTTCCTTGAATATGGGATAAATATGGCAATATCTGAGGGAAAAATTGACCTTTTGGCTATGGGAAGAAAAGAAGGGAAGGGATGCTATTGCTCTGTTAATAATGCCTTGAGGGAAAAATTAAAGACAGTTACAAAATCTTATGATTATATTGTCATAGATAATGAGGCAGGGATTGAGCATATAAGCAGACAGACAGATGCATTCGTTGATATTATGTTTATTGTTATTGACCCCTCAAAAAGGAGCCTCATTACAGCCCAAACCATAATATCCCTTATAAAAGAGCTTGAAAATGATGTAGGAAAAGTTTATTTAATTGGAAATAAAATGAATGAGATACCCAATTGGGTTAAAACAGACATTCCCTTTTTGGGTGCTATTCCACTTGATCCAATGCTCCAAAAATACGAGGATGAAAACCTTTCCTTCCTTTCTCTCCCAGAAACATCTATAGCATATCAGGAATTAAGTAAGTGTTTTAGGCAAAATTGGGAAACCTCCATAATTAGTAACTATTCACCCTGTAAGGAAAGCAGGTCAATAGAGAAAAACTGACCAGTGGCCAGTAGTGAGTGATCAGAAGATTAAATCTTATAGAGAGTTGTTGATTTGGAGGAAAGGAATAGTAGGTGATTTGCATGAGTTAAATGTTAAAATTCCCATTTTCCGCACCAATCTTGGTCGTCCTCGTTACAGAACAATAGAAGAATAATAGAAAAAAGGATAAAAATCCTACTTGGTAAGTATCCAGGCTATGGAAGGTTTTATTCCTATAAGATTTTTGAAGATGAAAAGAAAAAACCCATAAAGGTAGTTTTTTCAATAGACGAAAATCTTTTGAACAAAGAACAGATGCTCTATGGGGTATATGTTATTGGGACAAGCCTTGAAGCACAAGAATATCCTATGGATAAGGTTTTCTCTCTCTTTAAAGAACAATATGTGGTTGAAAATGCCAATAAAATACTAAAAGGCCCTGTTAAACTAAGACCCATCTTTAAACTCTTGCACTTTGAATTTTCTTTCACACATACAATCCTTGAAATTCGTATATATCAGGTCTTCTCAGCCCCAACCCAATGGCTACTAAAGGAGAAAGGATAACTATGGCTATACTATGCCTTTGGCAAAATTTAAGAAACTAGATTAGAATCTTTATCTCTTTAAAGCCCTACAATGGAATGTTTTGATGGTATTTAACAAAAAAATCTACAAAGGAAAAAAGAGGCTATCTTTATTATGATGTGTTTTTGATATAATATATCCTGTTTAGAAGGTAATTCTGGACA